>DASUBC010000470.1:0-3746 GCA_035763465.1 Thermomicrobiales bacterium | reverse complement strand
GCCAGGTCGTCCGCGACCCGGTCGAGTTCGGCATCGTCCAGCGGGCTGATCGGGCGGCCGTCGAACTCGAAGCCGCCGTGAATCAGGTAGGCGTGGCCGCCGATCGCCGCGCGCAGGTCAGGCGGCCAATCTTCCAGGGGCGGCACACTCGCCGTCGCGGGCAGGCCCAGCCGGATCGCGGCGGTCGGCACGAGGTCGCGGCGCTGCACCACGGCATTGGTGAAATGCGTGGTGCCGATCATGATCGCGTCTAGCGCGGCGCGCACATCGGGGCGGGCGGCCAGAACCGTGTTCAGCGCCGCGACGATGCCGCCGGTGACATCGGGCGTTGTCGGGCGCTTGGCGGTGGCGAGGACCGCGCGCCCATCCAGCAGCACCGCGTCTGTATTCGTCCCCCCAACGTCAATGCCAACCCGCACGTCCGGCCCTTTCTCGCTCTCGCCTCAACTGCACGCATCTTATCAAAAGCGGAACGCGGAGCGCGGAATTAACTCTCGTCAGCGCAGCGCTGGCTAATTGCCACAGCGTTTGTCCAGCTGTAATTCCGCGTTCCGCACTCCGCGTTCCGCGTTCACTTGACTTGCCGCGCTGCGGCGACGATAAATGGAGTTGAGCCGCCCGCGATCCTGGGCGATGTGGAATGGTGGACATAGCGCGAAGTGGGTGGGCAATGCAGCTCGATTTTCTGTTCGACGTTGAGTCAGTCGAGCGCGAAACCGTGCCGGATGATCCGGACGCGGTGTTGCTGCATTTCACCTCGGGCGAGTTCAGCGCGGAAGTCTGGACCGACGCGGCGGGCATGACCGAACTGGCGCACGCGATTCTGGAGGAGCGCGAGAAGGCCGAGCGCAACCCGACCACCTGGCAGCCGCAGCCAGTCGCGATCTATGGGCTGACGATCCGCCCGCGCATCGAACTGGCCGGAGTGGAGGTCTTTCCGCCCGGCCGCGACCAGGGTGAGTACATCCCCTACTGGTCAATCGTGCTCAGCGACGAAGACGGCTCGCAACTCCATATGGCGCTGAGTGAAGAGACGGCGCTCCGCGTCGCCGCGCTGGGGATGCGCGAGATTGGCCGCGATAATTTCCCCGCCTGAATGGGCGGCAGGAGGGGACGCATGGCGCGCGACGACAACACGACGACACTGGTCGGCGCGTGGCGGCTGGTGTCCTATGAACTGGCCGGCAGCGATGGGCGCGTACGCCGCCCGTATGGGCCGACGCCGGCCGGCTTGCTCATCTACAGCGCCGACGGCTACATGTCGGTCGCATTCGCCCAGCCCGACCGGCCCGGCTTCGCCAGCGGCGACGCCCTGCGTGGCACGACCGCTGAATGGGCCGCCTCTGCCAAGACCTATACCTCCTACGCCGGCCGCTACGATGTGCAAGGAGATCGCGTGTTGCATCACCTCGACGTCAGCCTCTACCCCGACTGGCTTGGCGCCACGCAGGAACGCTTCTTCACCCTGACCGACGATCGCCTGACCCTGCGGATGCCACCCTACGAACAGGGCGGCGTGATATGGCGCGGCACGCTGGTCTGGGAACGCGCGGCCAAGTCTGTCTAACGCCTATTCGAGTTTCTGCGCGTCCAGTTCCTCTTTTAGCACGAGCAGTATCGCGACTTCATGCAGTCAGGCACTCCCCATTCGCGGTATAGTGACGCTGGCGCACAAGTCAAGCCACCGCTCCGTGGCTCCGTCGTGGCTGACGTGTGACCCGCGACCGATTGACCTGTGACCGCGTGACGAGGACGTATGCGGCTTGAAGTAAGCGTGCCGGCGACGTCGGCGAATCTTGGCCCCGGCTTCGATGCGCTGGGACTGGCGCTCGATCTGCGAACGACGGCGGTGCTGGAAGTACCGGCCGCGCGGCCGGGCGTCGAAGTGACCGGGCGGGACGCGGCAATCTTGCGGCGCACACGCAACCTCGTCGAAGAAGGTATTTTGCACTACCTGATGGCGACGGGGCGCACCCTGCCGCCGTATGCGTTGACCGTTGACAATCACCTGCCGGTTGCACGCGGTCTTGGCGGCTCGGCGGCGGCAGCAGTGGCGGGGCTGGCGCTGGGCGCGGCGGCACTGGGACATGATCTCGACCCGCTGCGCTTGCTGCCCCTGGCGAGCGAACTGGAAGGGCACGGCGACAATGTCGCGGCGGCGCTGCTAGGAGGCTTCGTCGTCGTTTGGGGCGAAGGGTATGCCGTGAGCGCGCGCGCGCTGCCCATCGCCACCTCGTTGCAGGCGGTCGTCTTTATCCCCGAACATGCCTCCAGCACGAAGGCCGCGCGCGCCGTTCTGCCGCCCACGATCACGCAGGCGAACGCGGTTCATAACATCGCGCGCGTGGCCTTGCTGGTGAATGCCCTGCGCGACGGGCGCGGCGAGGACTTGCGCGAGGCGATGACCGACCGCCTGCACCAGCCCTACCGGTTGCCGCAGCTGCCACATGCGCCGCTCCTCGACGCGGCGCTGGCGGCCGGCGCGTACGGCGTCGCCCTCAGCGGTGCCGGGTCGTCGCTGCTGGCCCTGTGCGCGCCCGCCACGGTGGACGCGATTCGCGCCGCGATGGAGCGCCGCGCGCGGGAGCTGGGCACGCCCGGCGAGGCCGTGCCGTTGGCGATTGACCGGCGCGGCCTGATCCTCACCGTGTGTAAGTAACCCGCGCGCAACAATCCGTGAGGGTTTCCCCAGTCAGGCGTTGTCTTTATAGCGCCGGCATGTTACGTGCGTATCCATTGTGCTACGTGTCTAACAAGCCAACTGGCAGCGGGCGGAGTAAAGGGAAAGGGATGGCGACGATACCACCACGGGATGGCGACTACCGACGGCTGGCGGCGTTCTCACGACGCCGGTTTCTTGCCGCGCTGACACTCGGCGGCAGTGGGCTTTTCCTGGCCGCCTGCGGTGGCTCGGCGACCGCGACACCAGCCAAACCAACGACCGCGCCGGCTGCTACCACGGCCAGCACGGCGACAACCAGCACCGCGGCAAGCACATCAGTGGTGGCGACACCGGCCACGCCAGTTGCAACCGCGATCAGCGCCGCTTCTCCGGTGGCCCACGCGACGCCGGGCGCGGCTTCGACCGCGCTTGGCAAGTTACTGGGAAAAGTGCCGAAAATCGCCGGATTGCCGGGCCAGAACGGCATCTGGTTCGCCGATGTCGCGCAACAAAAACGCAATTACGGCTTCACGGACATCACGTCAATCGAGGCGTTCAAGGCGCTCACGCAGGAGCAGGCCCAGCGCTTCAACAACACTGTTGGGCGGCTGCCACATGCCGATACAGCGGGACAACAGTACGCCGCACTGCCTGACTGGCAAGCGAATCTCGGCTTCACCTTCTGGCAGATCGAGCGTGAGATTATGGCCGGCGATCCGCCAGGCGTCTGGTCACGTCTCGAAGGCGCGTTCGACCGCGCCACCATCGAGCAGGCGCTCACCGGCAAGGGCTATCAGCCGGTCTCTTACCACGGCCAGGCGTATCTTTCCCGCTATGCTGATTTCGCCGTCCAGCTCAGCGATCCACTCAGCAAGCTGGTGCTCGCCCGGTACAATCGCGTATATCTGGCAGACCAGGCGATCGAGCCGGCCGCCGCCACCGCGCTCGTCCAGGCCGGCATTGACGCGGCGACCGGGCAGATTCCGACGTTCGCCAGCGACCCCGACTACGCCGCGCTCGCGGCGGCGCTCGGGCCGGTCGTCGGCGTCATCATCCTGCCCGGCGATCAGCTCTATCAGCAGAC
>DASUBC010000469.1:0-2835 GCA_035763465.1 Thermomicrobiales bacterium | reverse complement strand
CTAACCCGGCGCCGGCGAGCGGCAGGCCGGCAAGGAGCGCCGGTAGCGCGACCGTGCTGCCGCCCAGCGCGAGTGGCACGACGCCCGCAGTTAGCAGCGCCAACCCAAGCACCGCCGGCCAGCGCCGCCCGAGCCGATCGGCCAGCCGCCCGCCGAGTGGTGAGGCGAGCACCGTAGCTCCGGAGAGAGTCGCCAGCAGCAGCCCGATCGTTGCGCTGCTCCAGCCGCCGCGTCGCGCCAGGAGGATCGGTGTGGCGAGCAGCGTGACATACAGCGCCAGATTGCTCAGGGCGTTCGCCGCGGTGGCCGCCGCGAAGCCGCGCCGGACAAAGAGCCGGGGCGGCAGCGCGGGCGCGGCGTGGCGTAGTTCGTAGCGCACGAAACCGATGACGCCAGCTGCCAGCAGACCAGCGATCGCCAGCTGCGCCGCGCCCGCCTGCTGCCGGAACGCCGGCCAGCGGGTTAGCGTCGCGGCAACCGCACATAGCAGCGCCGCAAGCACAACCGCGCCAGCGAGGTCGAAGGGCCGCCGCTCGCGGACGCGCGTGGTCACGGGTAAGGCTCGCCAGCCGAGCCAGAGCGCTGGGGCGATGAGCGCGATATTGGCGGCGAAGACCGCGCGCCAGCCTGCGCTCGCGATCAGCACACCACCCAGTGGTGGGCCGACCGCCGCCGCGCAAGAAATCGCCGCGCCGATCTGCCCGAAGCGGCGAGCGCGCTCCGCCTGGGGCACGAGCTCGCGTACGAGCGCGGTACCGTTCGGTACCAGGACCGCGCCGGCCGCCGCCTGGCAAACCCGCGCCACGATGAGCAGGGGCAGCGTGGGGGAGAGCGCTGCCCCTGCCGACGCGACGCCGAAGGCGATCAGCCCGCCCAGCACGAGCGGACGACGCCCCAGCCGATCGCCCAGTGTACCGGCCGCTGGCTGAATGCCGGCCATTGCCACGAGATAGGCGATCACGAGCCAGCTGGTTGTCGCGACGCTCGCCCCGAAGTCGCGCCCGATCCAGGGCAGCGCCACCGCGATCATCGTCGAGTTCAGCGGGGCGAGCATCGTCCCGAGCGCCACCACGATGATGGCCGGCATGGTCGCGGCGGCAGCCGGGTGCGACGGCGTGGTGTGGGGCAGGGCCGTCGTTCCGCTGTCACGCGACCCTGCCAGCTCACTCACATCACGGCTCACGCCACGATCCGCACGGTCCCGGCGTTGCCGTCAACCTCGATCGTCGCGCCGTCGGGAATGATGGCCGTGGCCATGCCAGTTCCGACCACCGCCGGGATCCGGTACTCACGGGCCACGACAGCTGAGTGACAGAGAATGCCGCCGGTATCGGTGACGACCGCCGCCGCGCTGATGAAGAGCGGTGTCCACGGTGGCGCGGTCGTTTCGGCCACCAGGATGTCGCCCGGCCGTAAGCGCCCCGCGTCGGCCAGTGACCGCGCGACGACCGCTCGTCCAGTAACATGGCCCGGCGACCCGGCGTTGCCACGAATGACGCCCCGCGTTTCGGCCTGCGGTGGTGGCCCACCGAAGAACTTGCCGAGCGCCCGCACCATCGGGTCGTCCGGCGGCGGACCAGACGGCAGCGTGCCGACGACCGGCGGCGGCGCGATCGCCCCGAAATGATCCCATTCGGCCTGACGCGCCACGATGATCGCCTGCCATTGATCGCCTGGCGCGGCCAGCGCCTCCTGCGCCTCTTCGAAGGACAGGAAGAAGACATCATCGCGCGCCGCGAGCGTGCCGGCCGCCGCCAGGCGTCGCCCGGCCTCCAGGAGCACCTGGCGCACCTCGTAAAGGCCACGCCAGTCAATGTACCAGCCGTGATCTTCCGAGAGCACAACCGCTTCCTGCGCTGCTTTCAGCAGAAACTCGAATTGGCCCACGGCCTGCTCCGGGTAGCCGCGCAGGCGCTCGCGCGTGCGGGCCAGCAGCTCCTCGCGCGAGGCGGCCAGCGCCGCGCGCTCCTCCTCGGGATCGGCGCCATCGCCAACAATATAGCCTTTCAGCGCCTCGATCGCGGGGGTCGGATGCTCACGCCAGCTCGGCTGGTCCACGTCGGCGAAATTACTGCCGCGCTTCCCGAATTCGTCCAGATACGCGTCCAGTTTGGCCAGGAAGGCGGGGCCATCCGCCGCGCTGGCCAGCGCCGCCGGCACGTCGGCCGCCGGCGTCTCCAGGACCAGCCGCCGTAGTTCGGGCGACGCGGTGACTGACTGGCTCAACCGCCACAGCGCGCGATTCGCCCGCAGCGTCTCGTTATCAAAGCCCTGTAAGAGGCGGAAGGCGTCAAAGGCATCGTCGCCGCCGAGGAGATCGCGATGGACATCCTGGAAGAGGCTCATCGAGAGTAGGAAGGGCGCCGCCATCTCGAAGTGGATGGCCCACAGGCGCTCGTGCCGCCGCATGGTCTCGGCGAAATGGGCGATGAACGCCGATTGATCGGCGCCCTGGAGATCGAATGCCGCCAGCGCGTTCAGCTCGTGCTGGATGGCCGGCAGCCAGTCCTGCTGCCAGGTCGCCAGCAGGCGCCCCATCACCGCGCTGATGCGCGGTTGCGCCTGCTCGCCCATGGCGGCCAGTTCTTCCGGCGGCAGGGGTGGTGGCCCCATATGTTCGTAATGATAGGTATTGAAGCGCCGTGCCATCGCCCGTATCGGCGCGCCGTAGACGCCGACCCCCTGGTTGAAACTCCGCTCGAAGACAGTACGGAGGAACGAATCGGCGAGCGGCGCCACCTGGGTTGGAAAGTGCATCCGGTCCATCGTCCAGAAGATCTGTTCGTCCCCCGGTTGCTCCCAGGTGACCGGAAAGTCCGGCGGTGTCGGCAGCGG
>DASUBC010000468.1:0-2246 GCA_035763465.1 Thermomicrobiales bacterium | reverse complement strand
GGGTGATTCGGCGAAGGCGAAGATGGTGCCGAAATACTCGACGCTGGTGTTGTCCTTCGTGATCGGCCCGCCCGACGGCCCCATCTTGCTCGCGTCGTTGCGTGTCAGGTCGGGGCTGATGACCTCGAAACTGGCGCCATCGTCGGTCGAACGGTGGACGTGGTTCGACGTCACGTAGAGGGTGTTGGGGTCGTGCGGCGAGATGATGATCGGATAGGTCCACTGGAAGCGGTATTTCAGGTCGCCCGCGCCGTAGCCCATCGGGTTGTCCGGCCAGGGCGCGATGTTGCGCGACTGGTGGGTGCGGTGGTCGTAGCGCGTCAGCAGTCCGCCATAACTGCCAGCGAACACAATATTCGGGTCGTCGGGGCGCACGGCGATGTAGCCGCTCTCGCCTCCGCCGACCGGATAGCACTCGCCGAAGGTGATCGCGCCAGCGTCGGAGCGGCTGGGCACGCTGAGCGTGGAATTATCCTGCTGCGCGCCGTAGACGCGGTAAGGAGTCCCGTTGTCGGTGACGACGTGGTAGAACTCGGCGGTCGGCTGGTTGTAGATGGACGACCACGACTGCCCGCCGTCGAAGGAAACGCAGGCGCCGCCATCATTACCCTGGATCATGCGCTGGGGATCGTGTGGGTCAATCCAGATATCGTGGTTATCGCCGTGCGGCACGGGCACCGCGATGAAGGTCTTGCCGCCGTCGGTCGAGCGCCAGTTCGTGACGTTCGGCACCCAGACCGCCTCCGGATTCTGTGGGTCGGCGATGACGTGGCTGTAATACCAGGCGCGCTGGCGCAGTTCGCGGTCGTCGCTCAGTTTGGTCCAGTGCTCGCCGCCGTCGTCCGAGCGGAACAGCCCGCCTTCCTCGGCTTCGACCAGCGCCCAGACGCGCGCTGACCGCGTAGGCGAGACAGCCAGGCCGATCTTGCCGATGGTGCCCTTCGGCAGCCCCGGCTTGCTGGTTAGTTCGGTCCAGGTATCACCGCCATCGGTGGACTTGAAGAGGCCGCTGCCCGGCCCACCGCTGCTCATCTCCCACGGCGTGCGCCCGGCCTCCCAGAAGGCGGCGTAGAGGATGCGCGGGTTGTGTGGGTCCATGGAGAGGTCAATCGCGCCGCTGCGCTCGTCGCGGAAGAGCACACGCTCCCAATTCTGGCCGCCGTCGCGCGAGCGGTAGACACCGCGCTCGGCGTTCGGTCCCCAGACGTGACCGAAGGCGGCGACGTAGACGAGGTTCGGGTCGCGCGGGTCAACACGCACGCGCGCGATCGCCTGCGTGTTGGCCAGGCCCAGGTGGCGCCAGGTCTGGCCGCCATCGGTCGAGCCGTAGACGCCGTCGCCGTGCGCGACGTTGCCGCGAATCGTCGTCTCACCCATACCGGCATAGAGCACGTTGGGGTCGGACTCGGCGACCGCCAGCGCGCCGACCGACGCCGTCTTGAAGTAGCCGTCGGACACATTGGTCCAGCTCTGGCCGCCATCGTCGGTCTTCCAGACACCGCCGCCGGTCGAGCCGAAGTAGAAGACCTGCCGGTGGACCGGGTCGCCCGCGACGGCGACGACCCGGCCGCCGCGAAACGGCCCGATCAGCCGCCAGTTTGCTCCATTTAGCACCGCCGCGCGGGCGTCCTGCGCTGTTTCCTGTGCCATGCCATACCCTCCGCTACCGCGCTCACGCGCCCCGCTGTAAAACCTGGCGCCTATACTGCGGTGTTGGCGCGGGGCAGTCAAGTAAGTCGGGCAGATGGGCAGTCGGGCAGTGGGGCAGTGGGTTTGATTCAGCATGCTGCCTGATTGCGAGACGCGGTGCTACTGAGGGCCGCCGCCGAATGAATTCGGCGCGAAGGGCACTCCGCGCCACGAAGTCCCTGCGGGACTGAGGCTGGTCAACCTGTATGGTTATCGCCTAACCCCGGCCTGGCAACGAACCCAGTCCCCGCAGGGGGACTTCGTGGCCGCAGCCTTCAGCCTGCGGTTTCAACCGCCAGGGCACACCACAACGCTACCGCGCCACCTGACCAGCGCCGCGCTGACGAGAACCCCCTGCCCGACTGCCCCACTGCCCGACTCGCCATGCGATATATGGTCGGGGAATGGAGATTGCGTTACTCGCGTTGCTCCAACGGGCCAGCCGTCACCCCTGGCGGCTGGTGGGGGACAGCCTGCGAAGGCTGAGGTACGGTACGGAGGTATAGATCATGGCGGTGACAGCGGAACGATTCGCGCAAGGGATGACGTACGACGAG
>DASUBC010000467.1:0-5440 GCA_035763465.1 Thermomicrobiales bacterium | reverse complement strand
CTGGCGCAGTGCTTGTCCCAAGTAACTTACGACTCACGCTCTCACGCACTCACGCATCGTACGCTATACTCGATCGTCGGGCGCTGGGCCAGCGAATGGATGGGGCGGCAGGCCATGGCGGTACTGGAGAGCAGAATTGATCCGCGCGGCGCGGGGTTCGCAGAGAATCGCGAGCGGTTCATCGCGCTGGTGACGGAACTGCGGACACGCCTGGCGGCGGCCAGCCGGGGTGGAGACGTCCAGGCTCGCGCACGGCACACACGGCGCGGCAAGTTGCTGGCGCGCGACCGCATCGCCCGGCTGCTTGACCCGGATACGCCCTTGCTGGAGTTCAGTCCACTCGCCGCTTACGGTATGTACGGCGGCGACGCGCCGGCGGCCGGCATCGTTACCGGCATCGGCGTCGTCAGCGGGCAGGAAGTCGTGATCGTCGCGAACGACGCGACGGTCAAGGGCGGCACGTATTACCCGATCACCGTCAAGAAACACCTGCGGGCGCAGGAGATCGCGGGAGAGAACTGCCTGCCTTGCCTCTATCTGGTGGATTCCGGCGGCGCGTACCTGCCGATGCAGGATGAGGTCTTTCCCGATCGCGAGCATTTCGGCCGGATTTTCTACAATCAGGCGCAGCTCTCGGCGCGCGGCATCACACAGATCGCCGCCGTGATGGGTTCTTGCACAGCGGGCGGCGCCTATGTGCCGGCGATGAGCGACGAAACAATCATCGTCAAAGGCACCGGCACAATCTTTCTCGGCGGCCCTCCGCTGGTGAAAGCGGCGACCGGCGAGGAAGTCTCGGCGGAAGACCTGGGCGGGGCCGACGTCCACAGCCGGGTCAGTGGCGTCACCGACCACTATGCCGAGAACGATGAGCACGCGCTGGCGATCGCGCGCGACATCGTCGCCAACTTATCGCGGCGCAAGCCCGAACCGCCGTTCGACTTGCGCGCCCCCGAGCCGCCGCGCTACGACCCGGCCGAACTCTACGGCGTCGTGCCGACCGACCTGCGCCGCGCCTATGATGTGCGCGAGGTCATCGCGCGCATTGTGGATGGTTCGTGCCTGCACGAGTTCAAGCCGCTTTACGGCACGACGCTCATTTGCGGCTTCGCGCATATCCTGGGTTATCCGGTTGGGGTGCTGGCGAACAACGGCATCCTCTTTTCGGAGAGCGCGCTGAAGGGCGCGCACTTCATCGAACTCTGCACCAAGCGGCGCGTTCCGCTCGTCTTTCTGCAAAACATCACCGGGTTTATGGTCGGGCGCGAGTACGAGAATCGAGGCATCGCCAAGGACGGCGCGAAACTGGTCATGGCGGTAGCCAACGCCGCCGTGCCGAAGTTCACCGTCATCATCGGCGGCTCGTTCGGCGCGGGGAACTACGGCATGTGCGGGCGGGCCTATGGGCCGCGCCAGCTCTGGATGTGGCCGAATGCGCGCATCTCGGTGATGGGCGGCGAGCAGGCGGCAAACGTCTTGCTGACCGTGCGGCGCGATGCCCTCCAGCGTCAGGGCGCGGACATGACGCCGGACGAGCAGGAGGCGTTCAAAGCGCCGCTGCTCGCGAAATATGAGGCGGAGGGCGAACCCTACTACAGCACCGCGCGCCTGTGGGATGACGGTATCATTGACCCGGTGGATACGCGCATGGTGCTGGGTCTCGGCATCGCCGCCGCGCTGAACGCGCCGATCGGCCCGACGGAGTTTGGCGTTTTTCGAATGTGAGCGAGGTGTATGGCAGGTGACATTCACTATCCGGCGGTGCCGCTGGCAGCAGTGGACGGCGCGCTGACCGGCGCGGTGCAGGTGGACCCACGCACGGGCGGCACGGTGGCGACGGTCGCGGGCCGCGCCTTCGCGACCCGGCCGAAAGCCGGCCTGCGGCGTCCGCTGGACGAAAGTTTTCTGGAAGTGCGGAAGGCGCTGCGCCGGAGCGGCTACCGCCTGCAAACCTGCGGCGCCTGCCAGCATTTTCGCTACACCGCGACTTCGCGCGCGATGTCGGCGGGCCTGAGCGGGTACTGCGGTCTGGGCCACCGCGAGCCAGGGCTAGCCAGTATGGGGCCGGCTGGTCCCGATGCCGCCGCCGCACCGGTTGTCACCCTCTACTTCGGTTGCCCCGACTGGGCGGGCCGCGACGAGCGGGCGCTGGCCGAATTTTATGCGCGTGAGTGAGAGTAACGATGATGAAGTTACAAGTTGCAGGTTGACAGGTTACAGGTTTCGCTAGCGGGCGCAGACGCTTGTCCACAGAAACCTGCAACGTGCAACCTGGAACTTGCAACTCCCGAAGGGACACCCATGGCAATCCGACTGAAAACCCCGGCTGAAATCAAGAAGATGCGCGTCTCCGGCCGCCTGGTGGCCGAGGTGCTGGGGATCCTGCGTGACGCGGTGCGGCCCGGGATTTCCACCGGCGAACTCGACGCATTGGCTGAGCGCGAGATTCGGCGGCGCGGCGGCACGCCGTCATTCAAAGGCTACGGCCAGCCACCGTTCCCTGGCTCGATCTGCGCCGCCGTCAATGACGAGGTCGTTCACGGTATTCCGAGCACCCACCGCATCTTGCACGAGGGCGACATCATCGGTATTGACACCGGTATTCTCTACCAGGGCTGGCACGGCGACGCCTGCATCACCGTGCCGGTCGGCGCGGTGTCGGCGGAGGCCGAGCGCCTGCTACGCGTCACGGAAGAATGCTTGTACATCGGCATCGAGCAGGCGCAACCCGGCAACCATATTGGTGACATCGGCCACGCCATCCAGCAGCACGCCGAAGCAGCCGGCTATGGCGTCGTGACCGGACTGGGCGGTCACGGTCTCGGACGCCGTTTGCACGAAGATCAGCCGTCGGTGCAGCACGCCGCGCCGGCCGGCAGCGGTCCACTGATTCGCCCCGGCATGACCTTCACGATCGAGCCGATGATCAATCAGGGAACGGCGGAGTGGCGCGAACTGGCCGACCACTGGACCGTCGTCACCTGCGACGGCAAACTCTCGGCCCAGTTCGAGCATGCGCTCGCGATCACAGACCACGGACCGGAGATTTTGACCAAACTGGGATAACGTTGTTGCAGGTTCCAGGTTACAAGTTGCAAGTTGTCTGCGGACCGACGTATGTGCTTGTCTACAAAAACCTGGAACCTGTCAACCTGGAACCTGCAACCCGAGGTACCAATGCGCCAGTGGCAATCTCTGACGGTCGAGACACGCGACAGCGTGACGACGGTCACGCTCGATCGGCCGGAGGTCCACAATGCGTTCACCCCGTCGCTGATCGCGGAACTGACCGCGTGTTTCGCGGCGCTCGGCGACGATCCGGCCACTCGCGTGATCGTGCTGACGGGCGCGGGGCGGTCGTTCAGCGCGGGCGCGGACATTGGGGTGATGCGCGCGAGCCTGGACTTGACTGAGGAACAGAATCGCGCGGATGCGGCGCGACTCGCGGCCATGTTCGCGGCTATAGATGCCTGTCCGCGTCCTACGGTCGCGCGAGTCAATGGCGCGGCGTTTGGAGGTGGCCTGGGGCTGATCGCCGCGTGCGACATCGCCATCGCGTCCGAGTCGGCAATCTTCGCCTTCAGCGAAGCCAAGCTCGGCATCGCGCCAGCGGTCATCGCGCCATATGTCGTGCGGCGAATTGGGGAGGGCTATGCGCGGGCGCTGTTTCTCACTGCTGCGCGCTTCAGCGCCGCGCGGGCGCGCGAGATCGGGCTGGTGCATGAGGTCGTCACGCCAGATGAGTTGGATGACGCGGTGTCGGCCCAGACGACGCAACTGCTCACCAGTGGCCCGCACGCGATCACGGCGGCGAAGACGCTGTTGCGCACGTTGCGCGGACTGGATGCGCCGGCAGCGACCCAGGAAACCGCCGCGACGATTGCGCGCCTCCGCATCAGCCCCGAAGGGCAGGAAGGGCTGCGCGCCTTTCTGGAAAAACGAAAACCGGCCTGGCAAGAGCCAGCCGGTTAGATGGTGTGATGAGAATACGTGAGCGCCAGCGATACCATCTCACCGCTGGCGCTCCGTTCTCCTGTACGCATAAGCATCGTCTACGTGACAGGAATGCTGTTCCCAATCTTGCTGTAGATGTTGTTTAGCCGATCACCAAAGTAGATCATGGCAATGATGACTGCGAGCGCGATGAACAACAGGATCAAGCCATACTCGACCAGCCCCTGTCCCTCGCTCCCGCCCGTACGTGCTGTGTGCTTATTCTCAAAGTACAGTCCGTAGAGCGCGACCATGAACTGGCTCATGGGGTCCTCCTACTGATTACCGGGCCTGGCGTAGTAGAGCCATCTTCGGAGGGTACCTGACAAAGGCGCAGGGGGCGGCGCACCAAACGCCACTGCCCCCTGCGAACCGCTGTCAAGACGGCTCGACGGATTAGGTGCCGAGCGAGTTGCCGACCTTGGAGAAGAGGTTGGAGATCTTGCCTTGCAGGAAGATCATGGCGACGATGACGACGACGGCGATGAAGGCGATGATCAGCGCGTACTCGACCAGCCCCTGCCCTTCGAACTCGTCCTCGGGCACGAACAGACCGTACAGCGCCTCGGCAAACTGCAACATGGGGGAATCCTCCTTAGTGAGTGTTCAGATGATTGTCGTATCTACTCAACCGGGCCTGAACAAGCAATTCTCAACGGTTCGCGCGATGGACGTCACCAGACGACGCCCACCGCCTCGATAGTGACTAGGTGCCGAGCGAGTTGCCGACCTTGGAGAAGAGGTTGGAGATCTTGCCTTGCAGGAAGACCATGGCGATGATGACGACGACGGCGATGAAGGCGATGATCAGCGCGTACTCGACCAGCCCCTGCCCTGCGAACTCGTCCTCGGGCACGAACAGACCGTAGAGCGCCTCGGCAAACTGGAGCATGAATAACCCTCCCTCTTGACTACGCACGCTACTAACGTGTCTCAACACTTGCCTTGTCAGCGCCCTGTACTAGTCCGCGCTGTTTCAGGCTCCTTCTGAACGGAGCCACCACCTTTGGCCTTGCGGTCCGCCTGGCGCATCTCCGTCTTAAGACCTAGTGTATGCTCGGTCTAAGGGCTTGCCTATAGCCTTCCAGTCCTGTTCTTTGGCGCAGAGAGTACTAATCCTCGCCGCACGCGCCTGGGTACTGAAGTACTAGAAAACGGCCTGCCGGAGCCACCAGTTCTGGCCTGCTTCCCCAGAGGACAGCATGGGTAGCAGGGTTGATGTCGGCCGCGTGTGCGTTGCGGGACACATTGCTGATTTTTCGGCCGTAGGACTGGCGCCGGCAGCCTGTCACAGGCGGTACGAAGCCCCACGCAAACCATCCCTTCAATGGGGCTTGACAACTGTACGTACAGCTGGTACTCTACCGATGGCGGGTCAAACTCCATCCTCCCTTCTCGTGGCCCCTGAGCTGTTGGCGGCGGCTCAGGGGCATTTTCTTGCTCGCGG
>DASUBC010000466.1:0-6667 GCA_035763465.1 Thermomicrobiales bacterium | reverse complement strand
GCTGCACGTTTCCGGCAACCTGGCCCGCGCGCAAGGGGATTACACCGCAGCGGAACGACTGTATCAGGACTGCCTGACACTTCGCCGGCGGCTGGACGACACGCACGGCATCGCTGGCGCGCTGCATAACCTCGGCATCATCGCCTACGAGCGCGGCGAATATGAAGGGGCCGCCGCCCTGCTGACGGAAGCCCTCGCCGGCATCCGGCGCACAGGCGATTCCTATGGCATCGCCTTCCACCTGGCCACGCTGGGGGATATATCGCGTGCGCGCGGTGACCCGGCCGCGCGCGAGTGTTACCAGGAAAGCCTGACGCTCTTTCGCCAGATCGAGCACCGCTGGGGTATCGCGCTTGTCCTAGCCAGCCTGGGCGACGCGGAGCGCGAGCAGGGCCGGTACGGCCTGGCGACCGCCTACTATCAGGAGAGCCTAGCGCTCAACCAGCAAGTCGGCGACTACCGCGCGGCGGCGCAAAGCCTGGAAGGATTAGCGTTGCTGGCGCGCGAGGCAGATTCCACCCTGGCTGTCCGCCTGTTCAGCGCCGCCGCCGCGCTGCGCGACCGGCTCAATGCCCCCCGGCCGCCCATTGCCCAGCCCGCGTATGACCAGGCTATCACGCTGCTCCGGCAACGCCTTGGCGCTGACGGGTTCGCGTCAGCGTGGGCCACCGGCCAGGCCATGGCGCTCGATGACATCCTCGACCTGGCCGGGGGCGTGAGCGCGTGAGTAGGTTTAGAACAATACGGCGCCTGGCTGCTGGCGCAACGCCATCCTGACGATCTCACGACTCACGACTCACGCTCTCATGCCTCATAGAACTTGCGCCGCACTGGAAATGGCGTACACTGCGCCAGGCTGGACAACAGGAGAGCAGGGGCTTTCCAGTCGGCGTCCGGTCTACCGTGGGGACGGGAAGGAGTGCGCGCGTGACCAGCTATGTCTGCCACCCACAATCGCTGGAACAGTTCGTCCACCAGGCGTGCGTCGCGGTCGGCGCGGACGATGACATCGCCGCCGAAGTCGCGCATCACCTCGTGCGCGCGAACCTCTCAGGCCATGATTCACACGGCGTCTTGCGCCTGCCCTGGTACGTCGAACAGATCAAGAAGGGCGATTTACAGCCCAACGCACGGCCGACGATCGTCCGCGAGCATGGCGCGACGGCGGTAATGGACGCCCATCGCGGCTTCGGACAATACACGACCTACGTTGGCCTGGAATGGGCGATGGACGCGGCGCGCAAGTATGGCCTCGGCGCGGTCGCCATCCGCCACTCGACCCACATCGGCCGCCTCGGCGAGTACAGCGAGCGCGCGACGGCCGCTGGCATGATCGCGATGGTCACAGTCGGGTCGGTCACGCCCGGCGCCGGCATCGTCGTGCCGTTCGGCGGACGCGAGCGGCTGCTGGGCACGAATCCCTGGTCCATCGGTGTGCCCGCCAGCGGCCACGAACCGATGATATTCGACGCCGCGACCTCCACGATTGCCGAAGGCAAACTGCGTGTTGCGCGCTCGAAGCACGCCGAGGTAACGCCCGGTTTCATCGTGGACAAAGCGGGGCACGCCACCACATCACCTGAAGACTTCTACAGCGGCGGCGCGCTGCTGCCACTCGGCGGCGCGCCGAGCGGGCACAAGGGCTACGGGCTGTCCATGGCGTCGGCCCTGGTCGGCGCGCTCTCCAGTATTGACGATGACGACGCGAACCCGGCCGGCTCGGCTTTCGCCCAGGCGCAACCCGACACGACTGGCCGCGCTGGCGGTGTCTTCGTGCTTGTGATTGACCCGGCAGCGTTTGGCGACAGCAACGCCTACGCGGCGAAGAACGGCGCGGCGCTCAACGCGGCCAACCGGGTCGCGCCCGCGCCCGGTTTCGACGCGGTCCTGGCGCCCGGCGAGCCGGAAGTGCGCTCACGCGCCGCGCGCGGCGAAGCCGGCATCCCCCTGCCGGACACGATCTGGAACGACCTGGCCGCCGTCGCGGAACATACGGGCATCACGATGCCGGAGGCGCGCCAGGAAGCGTGACGAGGGGCGGGTTACAGGTTAGCAGGTTACAGGTTGCAAGTTCTCAGTAAGTCAAGGCGGCGACAGATTACTACAGGCGTGCGTTAGCCTCAACCTGCAACTTGCAACCTGTAACCTGCAACATTCACCAGGGTAAGCATGAGCGATCAGAACGGATTGAGCCGCAGCGGCACTTTCTTTGGTGAGAGCGGCGTCGCGGGCTTCACCCACCGCGCCTTTACCAAAGCGATGGGCTTCGGCGACGAGGACATGAGCCGGCCGGTCATCGGCATCTGCAACACCTACAGCGAGCTGAACAACTGCCACCGCAACCTGCGCGACGTCGCGGAGGCGGTGAAACGCGGCGTCTGGCAGGCGGGCGGCTTTCCGCTGGAGTTCCCGACGATCTCGCTCGGCGAAATCTTCCTCAATCCGACCTCGATGCTCTACCGCAACCTGGCGGCGATGGACACCGAGGAGATGATCCGCGCCCAGCCGCTCGACGGCGTCGTGCTGCTCGCCAATTGCGATAAGACGACACCCGCCGCCCTGATGGGCGCGGCCAGCGCCGACCTGCCGGCAATCCTCGTTAGCGGCGGCCCGATGCTGAACGGGCGTTTCGGCGACCAGACGCTCGGCGCTTGCACCGACTGCCGTCGCCTGACGGCGGAGCACCGGGCCGGCACGCTCGACACAGCCACCTACCGCGCGATCGAGGATGGCATCGTTCGCAGCACCGGGCACTGCATGGTGATGGGCACTGCGTCCACCATGAACTCGCTCGCGGAGGCGCTAGGCGTCGCCCTGCCCGGCAACGGCGCAATCCCCGCGCCCGATGCGCGGCGGCTGCGCCTGGCCGAGGCGGCCGGGCGGCGCATCGTTGCGCTGGTTGAGTCCGATGTGCGCCCCTCACAGATCATGACGCGCGCCGCGTTCGAGAATGCGATAGTGTTGTTCAACGCGCTCGGCGGCAGCACCAACGCCATCGTGCATCTGCCGGCCATCGCGGGCCGGCTCGGCATAGACCTGCCGCTGTCGTTGTTCGACGAGATCAGCCGCCGCGTGCCACTCATCGCCAACATGCGCCCCTCTGGCAAATACCAGATGGAAGAGCTCTTCTACGCGGGCGGCATCCCCGCCGTGCTGCGGCAACTTCTGCCGCTGCTGCACGGCGACGCGCCGACCGTCACCGGCCGCACGCTCGCCGAGAACGTCCAGGACGCGCAAATCTACAATACCGACGTCATCCGTCCGCTCAATAACCCACTCCAGCCGGAGGGAGGCACGGCGGTGCTGCGCGGCAACCTCGCGCCCGACGGCGCGGTGATCAAGCACGCTGCCGCGACGCCGCGCCTCTTGCAGCATACCGGCCGGGCGGTAGTCTTCCGCGACATGGCCGATCTACGCGAACGCCTTGACGACCCGAATCTCGATGTGGCGCCGGATGACGTGCTGGTGCTGCAAAACGTCGGGCCGGTCGGCGGGCCAGGGATGCCGGAGGTCGGCAACTTCCCGGTGCCGGCGAAACTGCTGAAGCAAGGCGTGCGCGACATGGTTCGCATCTCCGACGCGCGGATGAGCGGTACCGCCTTTGGCACGATCGTGCTGCACGTCGCCCCGGAGAGCGCGGTGGGCGGCCCACTGGCGCTCGTGCGTGACGGCGACCGCATCGAACTCGACGTCGCCGCCCGCCGCCTGCACCTGCACGTCTCCGACGATGAACTCGCTGTCCGCCGCGCTGCCTGGCAGCCACCCGCGCCCGCCTTCACGCGCGGCTACGGCCGCCTCTACCTGGAACAGGTCAACCAGGCGCCGCTCGGCTGCGACTTCGCTTTCCTACGCGGGGCCGACCCGGTGCAGGCGACAGTACAGCCGAAGTTCTGAGGCCCTCATGTATTTATTCAACGTAGGAGCCTAGCGGGCGGTGGCCCGGATTGAAATCCGGGCCTGAGCACCCTGCGGGTGAACGAAGTCTGCTTCGCAGACTGGAATCTCCCGGCGTCTGTGCCACTGCCCTCTTCTCCAACCGCCAGTCCACGCGGCGGACGTCGCCAGGTGCCGCCCGCCCAAGCCCGGATTGACGATCATACATCATACAAATTATCGTGCTCACCTGAATACGTAAGACTGAACTCTATTGCAACTATGACAAAGTCGCCAGATGGAATTACGTTTGATGTATGCACATGGTAACATTTCGGAGCGCATGAGGGGATTGGCGGGCAGCAAACGTAGTGGAGGCGAATGGCACACGGGAGGAGACAACCACATGGATGGGTTTCGGCGGCGACTCAAAGTGCGGCGGGAGGAGTTGGGGCTGTCCACGCATGACCTGGCCCGGCGTATCGGCAAGGGCGCCTCGTTCATCGCCGCCCTGGAAAGCGGTACACGGGGCAAGACGCTTCCCTCATACAACGTCCTGCACCGCATCGCGGAGAACCTGACTGTGGATCCCGACTGGCTGGCGTATGGGCAGGGCGACCCGCCTACCGGGCCACCACCGCCGGCGCTGATCGAGTTCGGGCCGTCCGACGACCGGCACGCCCTACCCCTCCAAGCGATCATTGACTTCGTCGAGGCGTGGCCCGACCCGACCGAGCAGGCGCAGTTCCAGCACTGGCGTGCGGAACTGCCGCGCGCCGACTACGAGCGCCTTCTGGTAGGCATCTTCACCACCTGGGCCGCGAGCTTCGCCCTCTTCAAAGACACGCTCCGAGGCCACCGCTCGCCAGACCACCGAACCTGAACAGGTACGCCTTCACCTCCCAACCCGCGACTCACTTATGGTGGACACCCCACCATGTGCGGTCGAGGGGACGAGGAACGCTACCAGCGATTGCGATAGGCGGCACTGAGGGCATGGATATATTCACATCATGCGAGATGACAGACGCTGCGCCAGCCGCGTCTGCAAGACCGTGATCTCGTCACGGAGCGCCGCGTTCGCGGTCGAGAGATCCTGAACATGGCGGGCTGCCTCTTGAAGTCGGACAAGCGCACTGGCGATCTCCGCGCGGAGATCGTCTGCTACCTGGCTCGACGCGGGCTGCTGCAACAGGGCGGCTTCGGCCGCATCCTGCTCGGCATACCAGGCGTCAAGTCGCTCTTGCTCTACCGCCGCAAGAGGCTCGCCGCGCGTTGCCTTGTCGTGCAATTGCGCGCCATCGTCCGTTTCTTCCATGATCGTTTCCTGTTCGTCGTCCAGTGAAACTACGCCCGCACCTCAACCACTACGTACTGTGTCTCGATTGAGACGGGATACGTCTCCACGACATATGGCCCTGGCTCTAATCCCGGCGCGGGTGGCTGCGCGCTGGCGCTGGCCGTCGCCGGCTCGACGGTGACATCGTACTGGCGAACGCGCACACGGGCGGGGTCGAACCATGACTGCCCATTGCGAAGGTCGAATTCCCACCCGTGCCAGGGACAACGCAGGATCTCGCCCTGCCGGCTGTACTCGTACTCGCCCGGCGCAGTCGAGTAGACAAAGCCGGTCAACTTGCCGGTGCACAGCGGCCCGCCCTGGTGTGGACAGCGATTCCGCAGCGCGAAAAACTCGCCATGCAGGTTGAAGACGCCAATCGAGCGCCCGGCCACCTCAACAATCTTCCGTCCGCCCGGCGGAATCTCGTCCACGGTGGCGACGACATGCCGCGTCACTGCCTTCTTACTCCTGTGATTTCAACGCCGAGGACGCAGAGGGCGCAGAGCGCGCAGAGAGAAATGAGATTACTGAGGCTGACGTGGCCGGTAGAAGAATGACCACATCGTAGCGCCACCGCTCCCCATCTCGCGTTCCTTCTCTGCGCGCTCTGCGCCCTCCGCGTCCTCGGCGTTGAAACCGTCCCTTCAGCTCGTGGCATCCGGCAGCCGGTAGAGTTGTCGCGCGTTGCCGGCCATGATCGCGCGCTCCAGCGGGGGCGCGAGGCGCACCGGCAGCGCCTGGTCGGGCGCATCGAAATCCCAGTGGGGGTAATCGGTCGCGAAGAGGAGCCGGTCGTTCATGCCGAGGTGGTCGAGCAGCTGGTGGAACTGCGCGGGCTGGGTCGGCTCCTCCATCGGCTGCGTCGTGATCCAGCACTGGTCGCGAATATACTCCGACGGCTTGCGGCTGAGGTCCGGCACTTCTTCGTGCAGCCGCGCCCAGGCATGATCGAGCCGCCACATCAGGGGCGGCAGCCACGCGAAGCCACCTTCAATCAGCACCACTTTGAGCGTGGGGAAGTTCTCGAAGACGCCGTCGCAGACCAGGCTAATCATCTGCGCCTGGAAACTCTGCGCCATGCCGGTGTGGTCTTCGATGTAGTACGACGGCCAGCCCGCCCCGGTAAGCGGATGGCCGTGCCCACCGCCGAAGTGAATGCCGATCGGCAGGTCGTGATTCGTCGCCGCTTCGTAAATCGGCCAGTAGCGGCGGCGGCCCAGCGGTTCAGAGGTCCGCACCGTAAGCAGCACCTGCGCGAAGCGCTTGTCGTCGCCCAGCCGTTCGATCTCGGCGGCGGCGAGGTCGCCATCTTCGTGCTGCACGACGATCGCCGCGCGCAGACGCGGCTCCGGCTCCAACCACTCGGCGATCTGCCAGTCATTGACCGCGCGAGCCATCGCCGCGCCATACTCCAGCTGCCGGGCGCCCGTGCCGACCAGGCAGTTGAGGATG
>DASUBC010000465.1:0-6695 GCA_035763465.1 Thermomicrobiales bacterium | reverse complement strand
GCTCGGCCTCTTGCAGCCGGAAGGCGACCCGGTGCGGCGCGTGACGGTCGTGCCGCGCGGGCAGGCGCTCGGCGTGACACTGTCAGTGCCGGAGGACGACCGCTACAACTACAGCGAAGCCTACCTGCGCGCCCGGATCGTGAGCGCGCTTGGCGGGCGCGCGGCGGAGCAGATCATCTACGGCGTCGTGACGACCGGCGCGGAGAACGATATCAAGCAGGTGACCGACCTGGCGCGGGCGATGGTGACGCGCTTCGGCATGAGCCAGGAGATCGGCCTGGTCGCGCTCACCGGTAATGAGGAAGGGAATTACCTCGAAACCGGCCTGACCGGCGGCCTGACCCGCCCCTACAGCGACGAGACCGCGCAGACGATTGACAAGGCGACCAAGCGCATCATTGACGAATCGTACGCCAAGGCGCTCGACCTGCTGACGCGCAACCGCGACCGGCTCGAAGCCCTGACCGAAGCCCTGTTGCGCGAAGAATCGCTCGACGAAGCGCAGATGCTCACCGCGACCGGCCTGACCGGCCGCACCGCGCCGGAGAACCCCATCGCGGCGGCGCGCTGAGCGCGAGTGTCATGGACGAGGCGTAGCTGCAACGGAACTGCTGTGTGTAGCGGCAAGAGTTCCTATTCTTCTGGCGGTGGACCGACTGGCTCGGTGTCATACCGGGTATTTAGTTCCCGCCAGAAGGCGGCAGGATCCGCGTCAGGGGGCATCCGCAGGCCCTCCTCGAACATCCCTTCGAAACCGCCGGGGATGGCGATAAAGAGGAGTTTCGTCAGTCGCTCCCGCGATGGACGGTAGGCGTGGACGGTCTCTGGCGGAACGCACACGAACGCGCCAGTTTCTGCCTGGTGAACCTCCTCGCCCACGAGGAAGGTCACCTCGCCAGCCAGTACGTAGCACAGTTCGCTGAACTTGTGATGGCGATGGCGAAACGTCCATTGAGGCGCTTCCTGGCTCGGGTCGAATGTTCCCTCGGCGACGGTTACAAGGCAGTTCAGGAACGGGCCACCGGCTTTGATCGTTACGAACGACCCGGGTGGGCGCGCCGGGATGACCTTGCCCGCGCCTGGCGACAGGACGAAAGCGTGCTGTGCGTCACCACCCTCGGCTGCCATGAGTATTCTCCTTTGCAGATTATGCCCCGCAAGTCGTCCGATCCGCGCCACAATGAATATGCTACTACCTGACTTGGTGTCAGTCACGAATCTGGCTGATATGGATCGCACTAATTGGCGCTGCGCTGCAAACTGCGAAGCACGGCGGGTGATTCGAGGTCGCGGTCGGCGAGCTGGCGGATGGAGCGGCGGAGGATGTCTTCGACTTCCGTCATCAGCGCCGGACTGATGCGGAGGCGCGCGGCGGCCAGCATTTCCTCACGCGCGAGCAGGCGCAGCAGCTTCAGGGCGTTGACCGAGATTGGCCGTGCGGCCGGGTCATGCGCGCGGCAATTGGGACAGAGCACGCCGCCCGACTCGATGCTGTAATAGTTTTCCACCGGCTGTAACGGTTCGTCGCAACTGAGGCAGGTTTCCAGCTGTGGCTGGTAGCCGAGGTAGCCGAGCAACCGGAGTTCGTAGTACCGCGCGATGAGCGCCGGGTCGAGCCCTGCTGAGAGGGCGCGTAGCGCGGCGACGAGCAGGTCCCAGACCGCGCGATTTTCCAGGTTGTCTTCGGTAAATCGGTCAAGCAATTCGGCCAGGTAATAGGCGACGCCAACGCGCTCCAGCGTCGCGATGTCTTCTTCGCGCAGGCCGTGATAGGCTTCGGTCGTCTCCGCGCTGGTGATGACGTCCAGGTTACGGCCGCGCGCCAGCTGCAATTTCGCGCGCGTGAAGAGCTCCAGGTGGCCGCGCAGCTTGCTGGCCGGCCGGCGCACGCCTTTCGCGATCGCGCGTAACTTGCCGAATTGCGGCGTGTAGATGGTCAGGATGCGGTCGGCCTCACCTAGATCGGTGCGGCGCAGCACGATCCCTTCCGTGCGATAAATCCGTTCTGCCAGCCTGCTCACGCCTCACCCTCGCCTTTCGTTACGTCAATTATACCGGAAGCGTGGGGGTGACGCAGAGCGTGGAGGGAACGGATTTACCACGGAAAACACAGAGATCATAGAGAGGGAACGATTTTAACCGCAGAGATCGCAAAGACCGCCGAGAACGAAGGGTGAATGATCTTTATTGTCTCTTCTCTCGTTTCTCTCTGTGATCTCTGTGTTTTCCGTGGTTAAAATCGTCTCTCTCAGCGGTCTCGGCGTGCTATGCAGTGAATGACGTAGCCCTGAATTGCCCGAGCAACCACCCTTCCCGCAGCCCAGGCGCTTGCAAATTGGCTGGTGCGTGCTAGTATACAGACGGAGTGTACGTACACTCGCGCCGTGGGGATGGCGTCAGCACGCTGCATGGGTAGGGAAACGCATGGGTGGTTCGCGCTGGCCGGCTGCCATTGGGCGGCTATTGCTCGCTGCTGTCTTCAGCCTCGCGCTTGGGCTGGCTGACGGCGTCTTTCATGGCGTCGCGGCTGCCCCACCGGGGCGCGATCTGCCCGACTGGGCGCGGATGCCGACGAAAGTCTTCTTCGCAGAAACCGGGCATACGCTGGCCGATCCCTTCCTCTTCTACTGGCGGACGAATGGCGACCGGCGAGTTTTCGGTCTACCGATCAGCGAACCGATCGCGAGCGCCGATGGCAAGCTCATCACGCAGTACTTCGAACGGATGGCGCTGCAATACCGCGCCAACGCCGGCGGCGCGACCCAGCTGGTCGTCGGCTATGGCGCGGTGGCGAACGATGTCGTCAATCTGCGGACCGGCCCCGGCACTGGCTGGGGCAAGATCGGCCAGCTCAGTCGCGATGAGGCGGTCAGAATTGTCGGTGGGCCGTTGAAGGACGCACAAGGCGCGCCCTGGTATCAGGTGGTCGGCTCCTTCGGCACGGGCTGGAGCAGCGGCCAGTTCCTGGATCGCCAGGACGATCCGGTCTCGGTCGTGACGCAGACGGTCGCGCCGAACGCGCCACAACGCAGCGAGGCTGCGTTCAAGTCGCTGACGCCGATCGTAGTCGGCGCGCTCGGTCCCGATTCTGATGCCCAGACCTTCTTTCCCTCCACGGGCCATTCCTTGAGCGGCGCCTTCAAGACCTTCTGGGAAGCGAACGGCGGCGCGACAGTGCTGGGACTGCCGCTATCGGAGGAGTTTAACGAGGCCAGCCCAGCGGATGGCAAGACCTACCGGGTGCAATACTTTGAACACGCTAAAATGGAATATCACCCGGAAGTGGCGAATCAGCGCGATGTCATCCAACTCTCGCTGCTTGGTCGCCAGGCCGCCAGCGCCGCCAGTGTCCCCACGGCGGCGGTAGCGCGCCCGGCCAGCATCCCTATGTACAGCCCCGATCTCTTCGAGGGCATCAAGTGGATCGAGGTCAACCTGAGCGAGCAGCGCCTGACCGCGTGGAACGGTGACGCGCCGCTGCTGACGACGCTCGTTCGCAGCGGCAAAGCGGGCTGGGAGACCCCGACCGGCACCTTCCGAGTACTCCGCAAGGTGCTGCAAGATGATATGACGCTCGGCGACCCGAGCGACGATTATTACTACTACACGCCGAACGTGCCCTGGGTGATGTATTTCCTCGACGGCGGCTTTGCCATCCACGGCGCGGTGCTGGACTCGATGTGGGGCACGCCGACCAGTCATGGCTGCGTCAACGTGCCGGTGGACATCGCGCAGTACCTTTACGGCTGGGCGCCGGTCGGCACACTGATCTGGATCCACTACTGAGTGTCGTCAATATCTCGGGAGGGCATTGCGAGGGAGGGCGCGGTCGGCCGCGCCCTCCGCCATTGGCCGTTCGTCAGGCGATGGCGCAGTCGGGCCGGGCGTGAGCCAGGGCGGCGATACCGGCGCGGGAGATGGCTGAGCCGGCGAGCGTGAGCCGCCGGAGCGGCGTCAGACTTGCCAGCGCGGGCAGGCTGGCATCGGTCACGGCAGTGTGCGAGAGGTCCAGTTCGCGCAAGCAGGGGAACTCCTGCAAGTATGGCACAGCCTCGTCGGTGAGGTACGGCCCGGCGAGTCCCAGCGCTTCTAGACCGTTGAGCGCGCCGAGCGCGGCGACGCCCTCCGCCGTGATATAGCAGCGGGAGAGATTGAGCCGGCGCAGACCGATCAGGCCGAGCAGATGCCGCAGGCCATCGTCGGTAATCTCCGTACAGGCCAGGCTCAGTTCACGCAGGCCGGTCAGCCCGCGCAGGTGGCTCAGCGTCACGTTCGTGGCGCCGGTGTGCGCCAGGTCGAGCGCCTGGAACGCGTCGGGCGCGAGCGCGGCTAGCGGCGCGAGATCGGCGCGTCGTTTGCCGCGCAGGCAGAGGTCTACGCCGGCCGGCGCCGTGACCACATTCTGCGCCGGCCCCAGCGTGGTCCAGTCCTGGCTGGGCGGCTGCTCGCCGTGCGGACGTGTCGCCAGCGTGCCGAGCGAGCGTTCGTCGGGAAACTTGAGCGTGCGCGCCGGGCGGGGCCGACTGGCGTCGTTCAACCAGCGCAAGAGCACCGCCAGTTGCCGCCGGAGTTGTGCGATTCGGGCGTGCTGTTCGGCGGCCAGTTCGGCCAGCAGATCGCGCCCTTCGCGGCCGACACGCATGGCGGTGGCGCGTAGCTGCCACAGTTCCGATTGCCGTAAGTCGCGTAAATCTCGTGCGATCGTATCCAACCGCGCCCGAATCTGCGCGATCCGCCGCTCGACCCGCGTGAGATCCGCCGTCGCGTCGGCGCTCGTGGCGCGCTCAGGCTCGCCGTCCCAGCCGACCAGCAAGGCGCGCAGCCGTTCGGCATCGCCCTCGGCGTAGGCGCGGTTTGCCTCGGCCATCAACTGCGTGCGGCGCGGCCGGTCCTCGTCGGTGGCGAGATCGGGGTGCAAGCGCCGCGCGACCTCGCAATAGAGCTTTTTCAGGTCGTCGTCACCCTGCGCCGGGATGGGAATGGCGAATTCCGGCGCGGGCATCGCGAGCGCCCGCTGTCGCTCGCGCTCCGCCGCGCGCCGTTGATCGGCTAGATCGGCTAGACCGAGCCGTGCCAGCGCGCCGGCCAGTTCGTCTTCCAGCAGCTCGCGCTCCAGGCAATGCCGGCCGACCTGGCGCCGGTAGCGGTCCTCGAAGGCGTGCGCGGCGTCCTGCTGCGCCGCCAGTTCGCGCTCACGCGCGGTCAACCAGCCTTGCAAGCGCGTCAGGCGCACGCGCTCGCGCGCCAGCTGGTATTCCGCCGCCGACGGCTGGCGCGTGAGCGCGCCCTCCGCGCACATTGTCGCCTGCTGGATGTCCGGCCAATCGAGTTGGGCGGTCGTCGCCGTGTCAACCAGATGCCACCTCCCGTGCGGTCAATCCTAGCCTTCCTCCTCGGGGTCGCGCTCCCACACTGTAGCGCGTGCGCGAACGAAAATCACCGATCGTTTGGCCGATGATTTGCCTGGGGCGAATGCGGTATAATTGAGACATCAGCGAGAAAAGCAGCGCAGAGCCTGGCGTTGCCCTCGCAATGCGTCCGGTGCGGCCCACACAACCGGCGGCCTTCCTTTCAGGCAAATTGCCCGAAATCGTGCCTTAAGTGTCGGAAATACACTTGACAAGCCGGGGTGTCGTCACTATACTGCTGTTGAATGTTGACATTCGGCAGAACGGATGGGGCGACGAGGCTGATGGCACTGGGGGACGGATTTCAGGCGACAACCTACACGCCATTGCGCGACGAGGTGCTCGGCACTTTGCGCCAGGCGCTCATCAGCGGCCGGTTCTCGGCCGGTGAGCGGATACGCGAGGTCGAACTGGCCTCGCGGCTCGGCGTAAGCCGGGGCACGCTGCGCGAGGCGCTGCGGCATCTGGAGCAGGAGGGTCTGCTCGTCACCAGCCCGCATCGCGGGACTTTCGTCGTCAACCCGTCGCCGAAAGAGATCGAAGACATCTACGGGCTGCGGATCGCGCTCGAATCGTACGCGGTCGAGCAGGCCGCGCAGTCGGCCGACGTCGAAGACTTGATGACACTCCAGGCGGTTGTGGACGATTTCACGGAGCTTTCGGCCTCGGGCCGCGCGACACTCGTGCCACGCCTCGGGCTGGAATTGCAGTTCCACGAATTGCTCTGCGAAGTCAGCGGCAATGCCCGGCTGTTGCGCACCTGGACCGAACTCTGTGCGCCGCTGCGCCTGTTGCTGGTGACGTTCAACGAGCCATTCCTCAACTCGGACGAGGTTGCCGCCGAGCACCAGTCCGTTGTTGACGCGCTGCGGGCCGGCGATGGGGCGGCTGCGCGCGCGACCTTGACCCGGCATCTGGAGCACAGTCGCGACCAGATGCTCCTCACGCTGCGTAGCCATAAACACGCCGATGAGGACGCGACCAGCGACCTGTTCAGCGCTACCCGACCCTAGCCGGCGCCTGACCGGACGCCGGCGAGCTGAACGACAACAACGCACCGTACACGAAGAACTGAACTGAAGTAGAGCGATTCGGAGTGAGCCGCCGCTCACGCCGTTAGGAGAGCTCTTGCGCCAGGTTTGCTGGTTACCAGCCAGCAACCGGGTCGTTGAGCGTGGGACGTAGGGGAACGGAGAACCTGATGGAAATGCTCGCATCCGCGCTGCAACGCGCGCGCGACGAACAGGGCCAGGGTCTCTACAATCCGGCATTTGAACATGACGCCTG
>DASUBC010000464.1:0-3684 GCA_035763465.1 Thermomicrobiales bacterium | reverse complement strand
GCGTGCGCCGCGCGGCGGCATGTCGGTTAGGGGGAGACGGAGGAGGTGACGATAGTGGAACACAGCACGCATCGGAGGACCGCTCGCACCACGCACGGCTGGCGCCGGCTCTTGACCCTCGTCCTAGCTTTCACGCTCGCGCTTGCCAGCCTGCCTATCGCTCCGGCCATCGTCAGCGCGACCCCTTCTACAACGCTGGTCATCAGCCAGTTTCAAACGAAGGGGTCAACAACCGCCGACGAGTTTGTCGAACTGCACAACGTTGGCCCAAACCCGGTTGATCTCAACGGCTATCGCCTGGTGTGGCGCGCTGGAACTGATACCGCCGATACGACACTCGTTGCCTGGACGGCAAGCGCCATCGTGCAACCGGGGCAGTACTATCTGGTTGGCGCAGGCCCCGGCTACAACGATCCCATCACCGCTGATGTTACCTACACAGATAATGGGACTGGCATCATCACCGAAATCGGCGGCCTGGCGCTCCGGAATGGCGCAGCTGATACCGGCGCTATTATTGACTCGGTCGCCTACGGTTCAGTTCCATCCGACTTCCTATTTATCGAAGGGACAAAGACAGCAGTTCCCGTACAGAATGGAAGTCGAGCGCGCTATGCGTCTGCGGCAACTGGTGGGGGCTGCCAAGATTCTGATAACAACAACTCCGATTTCATTTCTCTTGCTACCTCTCGACCGCGTAACAGTTCATCCGCACCGCTCTACTGCGTGCCATCAAATCCGCAAGGCGTGGGCACAGCCACTCCCGACCCAGCGTCAGCAGGAAGCGCGGTACTGCTGACTGTCGCCGTGACGCCCGGCAAGGGACCGGACAGCACCGGCCTGGCCGTGACCGCAGACCTGACCACCCTGGGCGGCAGCGCCACCCAAGCCTTCTACGATGACGGCACGCACGGCGACGCCACGGCCAATGACAACACCTTCTCGTTCCTCGCCGCCATTCCACCTGCCGCGGCGGGCGGCGCGCTGAGTATCCCGGCGGCGATCAGTGACGCTCAGAGCCGTTCCGTGACAGTGACGATCACTGTCAACGTCACCGCGCGCACGTTTATCTATCAGTTGCAAGGTGCGGCGCAGGTCTCGCCGCGCTATCACCAGAGTGTCAACAATGTGCAGGGCGTCGTCACGGCGCTGCGGTCGAACGGCTTCTACCTCGAAGGCTCGGACGATCCCACCTATGGGGACCGCGACAGCGACCCGGCGACCTCCGAAGGCATCTTCGTATTCACCAGCAGCGCGCCGACCGTCGCGGTCGGCAACCGGGTCAGCGTCGGCGGCACGGTGGAGGAATACCACGGCAGCGGCAGCGCCGCCGCGACGAATCTGCCCGTGACGGAGCTCACCGCGCCGACCATCGCCGTCCTGGCGACTGGTGTGGCGCTGCCCGCGCCGGTGGTCGTCGGCGCTGGTGGTCGCGTGCCGCCAACCTCGGTTATTGAAGACGACGTGACCGGCGGCAACGCCGAAACGGGCGACATCTTCGATCCGAGCAGTGACGGACTGGACTACTGGGAGTCGCTAGAGGGGATGCTGGTCCAGGTCAACAATCCGCTCGCGGTCGGCCCCACGAAGAGTTTCGGCTCGAATCGCGAACTCCCCATCGTCGGCGATAACGGCGCGAACGCTTCGACTCTGACGCCGCGCGGCGGCATTATCGTGCAGGCCAGCGACTTCAACCCCGAACGAATCATCCTCAACGACCTGATCGCGGGCGGGCCAACACTGCCACAGGTCAACACCGGCGCGGCGCTGCCCGGCCCGATCGTCGGCGTCATTGACTACAGTTTCGGCAATTTCAAGTTGCAGATAACCGCGCCATCGCCCTTCGGCGTGCCCACCGGCGGCGCGACGCGCGCGACGACGAGCGTGACGGCGGGCGCGAATCAGCTCACCGTCGCCACCTTCAACGTGCAGAATCTCAGTCCGCTCGATCCACAGACAAAGTTCGACACGCTCGCCGGCTACATCACCACCAACCTCGGCGCGCCGGACATTCTGGCGATCGAGGAAGTGCAGGATAACTCGGGCAGCGGCAACGACGGCGCTGTGGACGCGACCACGACGGTCAACCTGCTGCTCGCGGCGATCACGCGCAGCGGCGGTCCGGCCTACCAGGCCGCCTGGATCAATCCGCAGAACAATCATGACGGCGGGCAACCCGGCGGCAATATCCGCGTCGTCTTCCTCTATCGCACCGATCGCGGTGTCGCTTTCGTCAACCAGCCCTACAACGGCACAACCTGCCCGACGAACGACCCGGCGACCTGCCCGGTCGGCGTCACCGGCACCGGTTCGGCCACGCATCTGACCTTCAATCCAGGCCGCGTTGACCCACAGAACGCCGCGTTCACCGACAGCCGCAAGCCGCTGGCCGGCGAGTTCACCTTCAACGGCCATACCATCTTCGTCATCGGCAACCACTTTAACTCCAAGAGCGGCGACCAGCCGCTCTACGGCGCGTCCCAGCCGCCCGCGCGGCCGTCCGAAGCGCAGCGCCAGGAGCAGGCGCAAGTGGTGCATGACTTCGCCCAGCAGCTGCTCGCCGCCGACCCACAGGCGAACATCGTCGTACTGGGCGATCTCAACGACTTTCAGTTCTCCACGACGCTCGCCACGCTGACGGGTAGCCCCGCGCTGCTGCACCCGCTGGTCAGCACACTGCCGGCCAACGAGCAATACACCTACGTCTACGACGGCAACTCGGAGGCGCTCGACCACATCTTGCTCAGTGACAACCTCTTCGCGAACGCGCAGTATGCCTACGACATCGTCCATCTCAACGCCGAGTTCGCCGACCAGATCAGCGACCACGACCCGCAGGTCGTGCGCCTGACGCTGCTCGCCCCACCAACCGCCGCCCCCGTCACCGTCACCACGGACCAGGACACGTCCACTCCGATCACCCTGGCCGGCACGGCGAGCAACGGCGGACCTTTGACTTATACGGTCGTCAGCGGCCCGAGCCACGGCACGCTCGGCACGCTCAACGGCGCTACGCTGACCTACCAGCCCGCCACTGGCTATTCCGGCCCCGATTCCTTCATGTACAAGGTCACCGAGAATGGCCTGGACTCGAATGTCGCCACCGTCAGTATCACCGTAGCGCATGTCAACCACCCGCCGGTCGCCAGCGACGGCACGGCGGCAACGCTCCAAGAGACACCCGTGACCATCACGCTCGCCGCCAGCGATCCCGACAGCGATCCGCTGACCTACAGCATCATCAGCGGACCGGCGCACGGGCAACTGAGTATGGTGACCGGCAATCAGGTCACGTACACGCCGAACGCCGGTTACTTCGGGCCGGACAGTTTCACATTCGCGGCGAGCGACGGCGCCGCCAGTTCAAACACCGCCACGGTGACACTGGCGGTAAACGGGCGGCCAATCGCGACCGCCGGCGCCATCACAACAGCGGCGGATACGCCGGCGACGATCACGCTTACCGGCAGCGACCCCGAAGGCGGTACGCTGACGTACAGCGTCGTCACCGGCCCGGCGCACGGCGTACTCGGCGTGATTGACGGCAATCACCGGGTGGTCTACACCCCGGCCAGCGGGTACAGCGGCCCCGATTCCTTCACCTTCAAGGTGAACGACGGCGCCCAGGACTCCACCGCCGCCACGATCAGCATCACCATCGCCGCGCCGCCAATCGCCAACGAC
>DASUBC010000463.1:0-3524 GCA_035763465.1 Thermomicrobiales bacterium | reverse complement strand
GGCCTGGTGACGCTACTGATGGAGCGCCACGGCGTCTCGCGTACCGACGCCTTTCTCCTTGTCAGCGCCTACGGTGACGTGCGGATCGGCCAGGCGTGCGCGCCCGGCGGCATTGACGCGACGGTCTACGCCTGTTTCCCGGCGCTTGGCGCGTAAGCCCGAACGCCTCATTCGGGCGCGGCCAGCGTGCTGGCGGATGTCCAGGCGCCGACCGGGAAATCAGCAGGCCGGCCAGCCAGCCAGCGGTCTGAGGCGCGCTCCAGCCAGGCGAGCAGGAGGAGGGCGTTCGGGGCATCGAGGCGTAGGAGCGCTTCGTACGGCGCGACGGTCGCCGCCCGGCGCATCGCGGTGGTCTCAGTCCAGCGCCCTTTCGCCAGGTGACGCTCAATTTCAACGAACAGGCTGTGCTCGTCTTGCCGCAGTGCGACCGTGAAGGTCGCGGCCTCGCGGTGATTGAAGTAGCGCTCGTGCTGTGCCGCGCGGTGGCGCTGGTAGGCCGCCGGCCCCAGCCGGCCCTGAGTTACGGCGAGACGCAGGCGCGGCAAGAGTGCCTGGAGTTGCTGGGGCACGCTGGTGTCGTTCAGGCGTGCCTGCGCCCATTCGACGAAGAGCAGCGTGGTGATCGCCAGCCGCGCCGGTGACAGGGCCGGGTCGCCGGGGTCGGAGTTGGTTTCCACAATGAGGGTTGGGGTGTAGGTCTCGTCGCCGGCCGGTTCGTCGGGAAAAGGCGAGACGGCGAGGACGCGAACGACCAGTTGGCCCAGGAGTTCCCCCCGCGCCCCGCTGAACCGGCGGCGCAATCCTCGCAGCACCACGATGTACCTGTTGCCTCCCCCTACGCCAGCGCGCGCAACGCGGCCCGCGCCGCACGCCTGCTCAAGTATGCCATATCTCGGACAGGACTCGCTTACCTTGACGCCGCGACCGGCGCTCGACTACAGTCTGGCGCGGGGAGGTCTACGACGCGTGATGTTCCGGCCCGGCGAGCAACTGAATACAGCGCGCAACTGGGCGCGGCGCGGTGTGGTGGCGCTGGCGGCGCTACTCATGGCGCTGCCCGTGCTGACCGCGTGCGGCAGCGGCAAAGCGCCGGCGCCGACGATCACGGTGAAGCCGGCGCCGGCGGCGCAGTATCCGCACCCGGAACTGCTGGCCGACACGAGCTGGTTGGCCGCGAACCTCGATAATCCCGATGTGCGGATCGTGGACCTCTCGTCGCTGGCCGATTACGAGCGCGGGCATATCCCGAATGCGGTGCATGTCTGGTGGCAAGACCTTGTCGAGACGAACAACAATACCTATGGAATGCTGATTGATCCGGTCAGCCGGCGGCGGGTGCTGGAACAGGCCGGTATCGGGCTGGGCATGACGGTGGTCGCCTATGATGACGCCGGTGGCCGTTACGCCGCCCGCTTGCTCTGGACATTGATGTACACCGATTATGCTTCCGGCAAGCTGCTCAACGGCGGCATCGGCGCCTGGCGCACGGAAGGGCGACCGGTGACGCGCGCGGCGCCACGCTTCGCGCCATCGCAACTACCCACCAACCACGCGACGAACGAAACTGTGCTCTATAACGGCACTGATCTGCTGGCGCATCTTGACGATACCAGCCTTAAAGTGGTGGATAATCGCGCGCCGGACGAAGTGCTCGACACCTGGAACAATCAGCTCCTGATCGGCCGGATTCCTGGCGCGCGTTATGTCCCCTGGGAGCGTAACCTGGGGCAGAAGGGCACGGCAATCGTGCGTGATCCCACGGAGCTGGCGCACATTTACGATAGTGAGTCGCTGGGCCGTGACGACCAGATAATCGTCTACGGTCTCACCGGCGTTGACGCCGCCTACACCTTCTGGATCATGCGCGTGCTGGGCTATACCAACGTCAAACTCTACGATGGCTCCTGGGCGCAGTGGGGCGCGAACCTGCCGGCCAACCCGTTCCGCGCCCATATCGAACCACCCGCGGTCGGGACCAGCCCTGGCGCGCTGCCTGGCATGGCAAAGACGGCGCGCTGATGCAGGCGCTCAAAGCCGCGAACCTGGGATTGCGCTTCTTGCTGGAGTTGTGCGCGCTCGCCGCGCTGGCCTACTGGGGCATCCAGGCTGGGCGTGGCTTGCTCCTGAAACTGGTCCTGGGTATCGGCGCGCCACTGGCGGCGGCCGTGGTCTGGGGCACGTTCGTGGCGCCCAAAGCGACCGTGCCGGTTCCGGCGCCCGTACGCATCCTCATTGAAGTCGTAATCTTCGGCCTGGCCGCGCTTGGGCTGGCGGCTGCTGGGCGCCCTACCCTGGCGTGGGCGCTGGTAGTTATCTTCGTGATCAACGACATCTTGCTCTATACCTGGAGGCAGTAACCGCGCCCCGCTCGCTCACCTACTCATCAGGAAATGCAGGATCGCGTCATTACAGGTATCGGCGCTTTCGTACATCGGCACATGATGCGCGCGTGGGAGTGTCAGCAGCCGCGCTCCGGGGATGCGCCGGCACAATAATGGCCCCTCGGCCGCCGGCACCAGCGGATCGCGAGCGCCCCAGATGAGGAGTGTCGGCGTGCTGATCGCTTCCACCTGGAGCGGCGCTGCGGCGCGCAGTTCCGCCGCCGAACGGAGCCAGCGCCAGGGGCCGGTGCGGAACGTGTCGGTGATCAGCACTGGCAGGAACGTTGGCGTCAGGCCAAAGACGCCCGGTCGCAGCCGGCCCGCGTTGCCCGCCTGCATCCAGTGTGGCGGCGCGACCGCCGGCGCGACCAGGACGAGCCGGCCAACGCGCTCCGGCTGCGCGATGGCGATTTCGCACGCGCTGTACCCACCCATCGAGTGCGCGACCAGATGCGCCCAGTCAAGGCCCAGCGCGGTCATCCAGGCAGTGACGAAGGCGCTGGCGCCTGGCAGGGCGACCCGGCCATCCTCGCGCCAGCCAACCACGAATTCAAGCGCATAGCAGCGAAAGTGCTGGCTCAGCACGCTGATTGTTGGCGCCCACCAGCGCGCCGAGCCATCCAGACCATGCAGCAAGACGACCGGAGGGCCGCTGCCGGCGGCGACATACCGTGCTGGGCCTTCGGTAGTCTCCACGGTCAGGCGGCGCGGCGCAACGCCAGTAGCGTTCGGTGTGTTTTGGCGCCCGATCATGTGCCGTTCCCGTCCGTTCGTTGCCGCCGTGCTTTCCTGGCCTGGCTTTTGCGGCCACTATGAGAAAATCTCTTTCGGCGCCAGCATACAGCGAATGACACCACGCGTCACGGGCGCTCGTCAGGAGGATCAGCACCAGGGAAGCACGGCTCAACGGCATTCGGCTGGTGAGCGCGATCAGCGGAAGAGATCGCGCGTGGGATCGAGAAGTAATTCGCGGGCGGAGCCTTCGGCGCGGGTGAAGGGATAGCCGCGAATCAGTGCGACCGGGCGGCCATCAATCTTCCCCTCCGCCAGCTCGGCGGCGGCGGCCAGTTCATCAGCGATCGCCAGGATACTGGCGTGCATTGTGCGACCATAGGGGTCGTCTTGCCCACGGTAGTCGGCCAG
>DASUBC010000462.1:0-5864 GCA_035763465.1 Thermomicrobiales bacterium | reverse complement strand
TCGAGTCGAAGGTCTGAAAGTCGAAGGTCGAAAGTCACTGCGATCAATGCTGTGGCTTGCCTCAGAACGCTGGCTGAGGCGAAGCCACTGCCTCATTACAAGAGACCGTTGGCCTTCGACCATGCACTGATACCATGGAGAACACACTATGCGGAGGCGTCACCATTCTGGGCGGTCGTGGCGGGTGCTGGCGCTCGTGATTCTCGGCGTGATGCTGTTCGGCGCGGTCACGCCGCCGGCTGGCGCGGCCGATTTTCCCAACACCGATACGGTGCTGGTGCTCGACGTCTCCGGCAGCATGGGCATCCTGGCCGAGATACCACAAGATTTTCCGCACCGCGACGAATACCAGGCAAGTCTGACGCAGATCATGGCCCTGCTGGAAGGGCGCAACCAGAAGAAGTCGCTGCACGACCTTGCCAGCGGGGCGCAGTCGGGCGTAAAACTGGCGCAACTGCAAAACGACATCCAGACCTATTTTCAGACCCACCAGATCGATCCGAAGACGCAGTCGCGCCTCGCCGCCGCGCAGCGCGCCGCCAAGAGCTACCTTGATCTGCTGGAACTGAGCCGCCAGAACGCCGGCACGACCAACCGCGTCAGCCTCGTCACCTTCGAGAGCACGCTGGGCAAGAACGACCCGCTCACCGCCAACCTGGATACTATCCGCCAGGAGCTTGATACGCTGGAGCCGCTCGGCGGCACCAACATGGGCACGGGCCTGCAAGCGGCGCTCGCGCAACTGGCGCAAGCGCCGCCCGGCACGAAACAGCAGATCATCCTGCTGACCGACGGCTACAACAACGAGGGCATGACCAACCAGGAGATTCTTGACGGTCCGGCGCAAACGGCGAAGGCGCGGAACATTCCTATCTACACGGTCGGCTTCGGCCTGCTGCCGATCACGGTGGACGAGCAATTCCTTTCCGACCTCGCCCGCACGACCAACGGCGCCTATCTCTTCGCCGATTCGCCGGACAAGCTCGCCGCCGACCTGCTGACCTATCAAGGCTACAGTTCGAGCCAGGTGCTGGCGCGCTTCGAAGGCGACATCAGCACGGGCCAGAGTCTCGCGGCCGGCGAAATGACCGTGCCGGCCGGCAAGCAGACGCTGCGGATGGCGGTGCGTTCGACGCCCGGCACGCAGGTCGAAATCAGCCTGACCAGCCCGGACGGCAAAACGCTCAGTAAGAGCGACTCCCGCGTAACCCTGGCGAAGCAGGGCGACGTCACGCTGCTGACGGTGACGAAACCAGCCGCCGGCGTCTGGCACATCGGTGTCTTGCGCCAAGACCTCTCGGCGAATCCAGCGCACTACGCCATCACCGCGTCCACCGAAGGCGTGACCACGAACCTGCCGATCGCCAACGTCGTCGCGCAGACACAGGGACCAGACCAGCTCCGCACCATCCTGCTCATCGCCAGCGTCGTCCTCGGCGTCTTCATCCTGATCTTCGTCATCCTGGCGCTGCGCGGCCTGTTCAGCCAGCGCGCCAGCACCGCCGGCGGCTGCTTCTCCGGCTGCCTGACCGTGCTACTCGTCATCGTCGTCGCGGCCGGTTGGGGGGGCTACTACCTATGGAATAAGCCGTTGTTTGGGCCATGAGGGCGGGTTGCAAGTTGGCAGGTTACAGGTTCCGGACTTGCAAACCGGCAGCCGGTCTGCGGAGGCGAATTCGTCGCAAGGGTATTGACAAGCCGGCACAGGCGTGCTACTGTACGTGCATCGGAGACGCGGTCTCCTCAGCACGAACGAAGGCTCGCAAGAGTCGTCGGGACGGTTGAAGGGATACGCCGGGGAGCACGTCTAAACCTTCGGGTTTTGTGCCAACGGCTGCGGCAGGCAAGTCTTCGGACGAACCAGTCGTTGCGAAACCGATCAGGAAACTGCCGATGGCCTCTCGGGGTTGTCGGCAGTTTTCCTTTGTGCCCGGCTTCGGTTGCCAGGAGATTCCGGCCAGCACGGATCGCCTGCCACAGAGGACACATCATGAGCGCACACCCAGCCATCCTGACCCGCAACCACAACTTCCTGAAACTGTGGTTCGGGGAGACGGTCTCGCAGTTCGGTTCGCAGGTGACCCTGCTGGCGCTGCCGCTGGTCGCGGCGGTGACGCTACGGGCGACACCGCGCCAGATGGGGTTTTTGGGGGCGATTGAGTTCGCGCCCTTCCTGGTGCTGGGCCTGTTTGCCGGCGTCTGGGCCGACCGGCTACGCCGCCGGCCAATCCTGATCGCCGCCGACCTGGGCCGCACCGCGCTGCTGCTCGTCATTCCTCTCGCCGATGTGCTCGGCGCGCTGGGCATGGAATTGCTCTATATCATCGCGCTGCTGACCGGCATCTGCACGGTCTTCTTCGACGTGACCTACCAGGCGTACCTGCCGGTCGTCGTCCGGCGCGACCAGCTGGTCGAGGGCAACAGCAAACTGGAGACGAGCCGCTCGGTCGCGCAAATCGCCGGGCCGGGACTGGCCGGCGTGCTGATTCAACTCATCACCGCGCCCTTCGCGATTGTCGCGGACGCCATCTCCTTTCTCGTGTCGGCCGGCTCACTCGCGCTCATCCGCGTGCCGGAGAGCGCGCCGGAGCGCCACGCGAGCAAACCACGCATCTGGACGGAGATTGGCGAGGGGTTGCAGGTTGTACTCGGCAATCCGCTGCTGCGCTCGATCGCCGGTTCGACCGGCACGTCGAACCTGTTCGGCAGCATGGCGACGGCGCTGTTCATCCTCTATGCCACGCGCGACCTCGGCCTATCGGCGGGATTGCTCGGCGTCATCTTCGCGGCCGGGAATGGCGGCGCGCTGGTCGGCGCGCTGCTTGCCAGCCAGATCACCCGCCGCATCGGTCTGGGGCCGGCGATCGTCGGCCCGCTGGCGTTGGCCTGCCTCGGCGCGTTCGCCGCACCGCTGGCCGGCGGCGCGCTGCCACTCGTCGCGGCGGTGCTGATCGCCGGCTGGAGCCTGATGGCCTTTGGCAGCGTGGTCTACAACATCAACCAGGTGAGCCTGCGGCAGGCGATTACGGCGGAGCGGCTGCAAGGGCGGATGAACGCGACGATGCGATTTCTTGTCTGGGGCACCCTGCCGATTGGCTCACTTATTGGCGGCGCGCTCGGCGGCGCCATCGGCCTGCGGCCAACGCTCTTCGTCGCCGCGTTCGGCGGCCTGCTCGCGCCCCTCTGGACGCTGCTCTCCCCCGTGCGCTCGCTTCGTGAACAGCCCGCGCCAGCGGACGAACCAGCCATGCCCGCGGCGACGCCGGTGGTGTAGTTAGATGATATTGCCGCACTGTGCCCAAGCCATTGTGCCGCCAGCCAAATTGACCGGCTAGCCTCTCTCCGCCAGCCATCCGGTCGGGCGCACAAAGGCTGCATACTTCCACACTTACGGCTTTACTGAAGCCAATGTCGCACTGCTGGCTGAAAGATTGCTGGAACTTGCATGTACGGCACCGATCTTCGCCGCCGTGGCGACACCCTTCGGCATGAAGTACATTATTGATGGTTCACTTATGACGCCAGCAGGCAATTCACTCTAGCTGCGGACAATCTGGATCGTGGAAACAGACCAGAGCGCACCACGTTTCGTTACCACTTATCCGGCGCCAGCTCCTGGCGAGGAGAAAAGCAATGATTGACGAACTGGACCTTGTTGCTCTGACCCATGATCTCAGCAAATACAAGCTCGTACGTGGCGATGTCGGCACTGTCATTCACCGCTATCGGGATGGCGATGCCTTTGAAGTTGAGTTTGTCACCGCTGAAGGAACCACGGTGGCGGTGGTCACGCTCGACGCCAGTGCAATTCGGCCAGTCGGTGGCCGAGAAATCCTGCATGTGCGCGACCTAGCTCCCGCGTCTGCCTGATTGACACGCCTACATTCACTTCTGCCGGCGAAAATAGCGATGGCAAGCAAGTACGCTTTGCCGCATACGCTCGGCATTCAGCCCAGATAGGGATTCATCACCTGGAAGATCAGCCACAAACCTAGATACAGACCGCCCAGAGCAGCCGCCAGTCCGACGACCAGCGCCGCCTTATGGTCCGCCCACAAGAGCGCGCCGACGCCAAACTCCAGCAAGCCAAACGCGGCGCCCGCTAATGCCAGGTATGCGACAAAGATTTCCATGCAGCAAGTATACCTGAACGACGGCCGAACAAGCGCACCACACCCGCAATTTAGCCGAAAACTCCTATGGAACTGGGCAGCCAACGAACGCTTCATTCGGATTGAATAAATTACAATTCCGCCAGTTCATTACACAGTGCGAGGCAACGGACCAGAGCGTGAACAGAAAATGACTCGAACTTCGTATTGATGCCGCGCTATCGGACGATCTGGTCACAGCGTGACCAGTATGGAGGGACATAAGAAGCGATGGACGGAACGACTGGTTGGTGGGGCTGGCTGCGCGCACTCTTGCGACGACTCGGTATTGGGCGCGGGCAGGCGGAGGCGAGCACCGATACAGCGCAGGCACCTAACGATAGCCCGGTCATAGCGCCAGCAGCGAGCAATACCCCACCACACTACGCGCTCCGCGACGACTTCTTGACGCCAGCGGAAGCGAACTTTTACCGTGTTCTCTGTGCCACCATCGGAGAGCGTCACCTCGTCTTCGCCAAAGTGCGCCTGGCTGATCTGATTTACGCGCCACGCCAGGAAGGGCAATACGCCGCCTGGCAGCGCATCAACCGCAAGCACATTGATTTCGTGCTGTGCGATCCGCAAACCGTGCGGCCAGTCCTGGCGATCGAACTGGACGACCGATCACACCAGCGCCCTGACCGAATACAACGCGATGCCTTTATTGACCAGATCTTCGCCGCCGTCAAATTGCCGCTGATACACATACCGGCGCGGCACAGTTACAGCACACAGGCGCTCGCCGCACTGCTGGCCGAGGCGCTGGCGCAGCCGGATGGAGCCATCCTGAGTGAAACACCTACCTCCGTAGGTTCGACAGAGGCGCTCGTCTGCGAGCGTTGCGGCGGTACCATGCATCTGCGGACCGCCAGCCAGGGTCAGCACAAAGGACAGCGATTCTGGGGCTGCTCGAACTATCCGCGCTGCCGTAACGTCGTGGTTATATCACAAGCATAACATGCTATACAGGCTTCATGCTGTGGCGTCTACAATTCAAAATGCGAGGAGAGCCATGTCTCGCAAGCGTTGGGAAAAGACAGTAGACAGGGCCGTTGTGAGTATCGTAGTTGTGGTAGGCATATTCACGCTTGCCACATTTCTGTGCATCATGATATCTCTTGCCAACGCGTATGGAAACTTCAACTGGCAATAAGGCTGAAACAGTCTGTGCTCATCGTTCGTGGGCTGCGTCCTTCCGTACGCTGGTGGCGCAGAAAGCGGGTTAGCGCGGTGCTAATGTCCACGGATACACCCCCTACAGCCGCCGTGTTTTCGACACACGGACTAGGGCTGCTACGTGGGCTACCCAGTGGGCCATTTTCCTAGGTTTTCTGCGGGTGGTGCCAAGGGCCGGAATCGAACCGGCGACACACGGATTTTCAGTCCGTTGCTCTACCGACTGAGCTACCTTGGCAGGTTTGGCTGGTAAGGCGCTGGCTCGCGCGGCGCGCCGGGTGGGCGATGAGAGACTCGAACTCCCGACTTCCTCGGTGTAAACGAGGCGCTCTAACCAGCTGAGCTAATCGCCCGTGCTCACCACCGGCCAGCGCCGCGCGCCACGACTCTGCGCGGTGCCGAGACAGGGACTTGAACCCTGACGACCTTGCGGTCACTAGCCCCTCAAGCTAGCGCGTCTGCCTATTCCGCCACCTCGGCCAGTGGGCGAACGCCGGAATTATAGCGGGCGGTTCGCTGGCCTGTCAAGCCAATTTC
>DASUBC010000461.1:0-2210 GCA_035763465.1 Thermomicrobiales bacterium | reverse complement strand
CGGCGGGGCGCGCATCGGGCAGCAGCACGGTGAAGGGGTCGGTGAAGGCGGGCGCGGCGCCGTAGGCGAGGAGCAGGGAGGCGTGATGGGGCGCGATCCAGTAGCGCGCCATGGCTGGATCGGTGAGCGTCAGCGGTTCGCCGGCGGCGATCTGCCGCGCGAACGTAATACCGACGCTGCCCTGCGAGCCGAGCACATTGACGAAGCGCGCTGCGACCGCGCGCAGTCCGCTGCGCGTGGCGGTCTCCCGGAGCAGCGCCTCGACGATCCGCTTCGTCGCGCCGTACAGGCTCGGCGGATTGACGGCTTTGTCGGTCGAAGGATAGACCAGTCGCTCCACACCGGCGCGAGCGGCGGCCTCCACGACGACTTGCCCGCCGCCGAGATTGGCGTCTAGATATTCGCCCGGCTCGACCTCCGCCCAGGGCACATGCTTATAGGCGGCGAGATGAAAGACCACCTGAGGGCGCGCCGCCGCGAAGATCGCCTCGATGCGCCGCCGCCGCCGCACGTCGGCCAGCCGAAAGGTGGGCGCCAGGTCGCCGTACTCGGCCAGCAGACGTTCGCGTAGCGCGAACAGTCCCGCTTCGTGGCTGTCCACCAGCGTCAGCGCCGCCGGTTGGTAGCGCGCAACGCAGCCTGCCAGTTCGCGGCCCAGCGACCCCGCCGCCCCCGTGATCAGGACACGTTTGCCGGCAAAGGCGGCCCTCAACGCATCATTGTCCACCGGCACGGGCGGCCGGTCGAGCAGCGTTTCCCAGTCTATCAGCGCCTCGGGCGCGACGCCGCGCGCGAGCAAGATACTGTGCGTCTCCAAGGCTTCCTCGTCAGATCGTTGTTGCACGTTTCTCCAGCGGGCGTTTGCGCTTGTCCGCAGAAACTTGCAACGTTGTCAACCAGCAACCGCCGTGAGCGGGCGGCCGAGCGCCGCCGCGATTCGCGCTTGCGCTTCACGCATGTGAACGGCGTGGTCATTATCCGGTTCCAGTGTCTCCGTGACCAGATAGCGTGCGTGCGCCGCCAGGAGCGGCACGGCGGCGTCGAGGTCAAAGCGTCCTTCGCTCCAGGGCAGACCCTCACCGAGCAGTCCGCGCGCGTTCGAGAGATGGCAATTGACGAGCCACGGCGCGACGAGCGTGATCCAGTCGGCCAGGGTGTGTACTCGCGCGTCGGGCGCATAAGTCTCCACGACCGGACGAAGATCGGGCGACATCGCGGCCGGGTCGGCGGCGACCGCTTCGAGATGCAAACCGGCGTGCGATGTGTCGAAGGTGATGCCGAGGCCGGGCACGGCCTGGCAGCAGACGATCAGGTCGTCCGGCTCTACGCCGACCGCAGTGAAGACGGCCGTGCCCTCGCGCATCTGGGCCACCGGTGGAATATTCTCAATCGTGGGAGTCAGGCCAGCCGCCTGGCAGAGTTCGACATACCGCCGCAGCAAGGGCACCGCCCGGTCGAGCCAGGCCGCGCGCCGGTCGCGCGCGATCGCGGCGGGGTCAGGTGTTGGCGCGATCAGGTGGATTACCGCGACGCTGGCGCCGAGCGCGGCGCCGCAGCGCGCCAGCCGCGCCAGCACCTCTTCGTCCGCCGCCGCACCGCGCGTCACGTCGAAAAACGCGCCGTCAAGCGAGCGCAACGGCCCCTCGACAATGTAGGCGAAATCGGCCGAGGCGGGCGGCGCGGCGGCCATAATTGCGCGTAGCCGGGGCAGCCAGTCGTCCGGCGCAATGTCGCGCGCGTCGAGATAGAGTTCCAGTCCCTCCGGGCGCGGCGCGGCGAGTCGGTCGCGTAATTGCGCCGGGGTGGGCCGGGCTTTGAGCAATATCCGCGCCGCTGGCGTGTCGCTCACCTTGCCACCCCATCAGTCAGTTCGGCGCGCAGCCAGTCCAGATAGCGCGCGACGCCCTCCGGCAGCGCCACCGCCGGTGTAAAGCCGAGCGCATCGCGCGCCAGTTCAGTCGTTGCGTAGACCTCCTCGCGACGCTCCGCCGGGGTATCTGCAACCTGAACCGCGATCTGTTCCGCCATGCCACTCCGGTCGCGCACCAGCCGCGCCAGGTCGTCGAGCGGTGTCCCGACGCCGGTGCCGATATTGAACGCCCCACCGCGCACGCCCGGCTCGCGCACGCGCTCGGCGGCCTTGACGAACGCCGCCGCGACATCGGTCACGTAGATGAAGTCGCGCAGGTGGCGCTGATGCACTAGCAAAT
>DASUBC010000460.1:0-7717 GCA_035763465.1 Thermomicrobiales bacterium | reverse complement strand
GATTTGATTCCCGTCATCGTCATTCCCGGTGTAACCGCGCTGGCGCTCGCCTGGCGCAACCGGCGCGTCCGGGCGCTGTGGCCACCCGCGCCGGCAATCTGGGCGGCGGCGGCAATCACGCTGGCGGCGCTGCCGCCCGCGCTCTATTCACTCTCGCTCACCCGGCTCGACGCGACCTGGCGCGGCGTCCTGGCGCAATACGGCAACGCGGGCGTCTTCACCCCCGCGCCGCCCCAACTGCTGATTCTCCTCGGCGTGCCCTTCCCCCTGGCGCTCTGGCAACTGCGCCCCGCCGCGTGGCGCACCAGAGATGGCGGCCAACTCTTCCTGCGCGTCTGGCTCAGCGCTGGCTTCGTGCTGCTGTACGTACCAACGAATTACCAGGTGAAGATGCTGACCGCCTATCAGGTGCCGGTCTGCCTCCTGGCCGCGCAGACCCTCGCGGCGCTGGGGGCCTGGCTGCGCCCACGGCTGTCTCGCATCACCTTGCCATTGCTGCCGCGTGTGCCAGGGGCGGCGCCGGCGCTGCTGGCGGTAGCGCTGATTGCCGGAGCCTCGCTGACCAACCTCTACCTGGCCAGCTGGCGGGCAATTGACCTGCGGCGCACGGAGTATCCCTACTATCTGTCCGCCGGCGATGTCCAGGCCTTGACGACGATTGGCACAGTCGCCCAGCCCGGCCAGGTGGTGTTGTCGTCGCCGGACCTGGGTGTCTTCGTGCCGGTCTACTCGGACGCCCGGCCCTTCGTCGCCCACTGGGCGCAGACGCTCGATTTCTTCGCCCGCCGCGACCTGGCCGCGCGCGTCTATGCCAACGCCCTGCCTGACGATAAACGACGGCAACTCATCGCGGACAATGGCATCACCTTCGTGCTGGCTGGCCCCGCCGAAGCCGCGTTCGCGGACGAAGCCGCGCCACCGCGCTTTGCCCTACCGCTCATTCCCGACGGCGCGGGCGGCACCGCCGTGTATCGCGCCGAGCCTGCACTCGGAGCGGCGCGATGAGCAAGCGCATCGCTGCGTTGGTCGCGCTGCTGGCGGTCCTGGCGCTGAGCCTGGTCGCGACGCCACCCGCGCCAGCGGCGGCGAGTTCGCCGCCAACGTGGAGCACGCCGGTCGCCATCTATCCGCAATTGCCCAGTTCCTGGTTCCCCGATCTCTTCGCCGACCCGACGGGCCACTTCCAGCTTGTCTATAGCGGGAATCTGGCCGAGGGTGATGGCAACCTCACCCACGCCCTGACCGGCACCGTGATGTACACCCAGTTAGGCGCAAACGGCTGGCCGCAGCCAGGCGATATCGAAGTCATGGATGCTGGTATCGCTTCACGGCCCCTGATCGCCTCCGACGGACGCTATGCCTACATGATCTTTCGCACCGGCGTGTTCGGCACGGTGCGTCTCTGTTTCGCCCGCGCGCCGCTCAGCGCCGACTTGCGAAACGCACATGCCTGGAGCGACCCAACGCCCCTCTCAGACGATGGAGCCTACTACGGCCAGATACAGGTACTGGCTGATGGCACGCTCGTCGTCATCTACAATCAAATCACTGGCTCCACGCTCGCAGCCACGCCGGCGGCACGGGGCGCTACCCCGGTCGCGGCCACACCGAATTTCCGCGTCGAGGTCATGTCGCGCCGCTCCACTGATGGCGGCGCCACCTGGAGCGTGCCCGCGCATGTGTCCGCAAGTTCCGAGCGGGCGGCGCGAACCGCGCTGGCCGTTGGCCCCGACAAGCACACCCTGATCGCGGTCTGGGACGAAGGGTACGACAATCTGACCGGTCAGGGCGACCCGGTCGGGGGCGGCACGGCGGTCTCGACGGATGGCGGGGCGACCTGGCAAAGCCAGCAAGAGATTCGCTCATCACGCGGCCCGTTCGAGCAAACAGCGGTCGCGTTTGGCGCCAGCGGCGCGTTACTGGTCTATCGGTCAATCAACCAACCGCAACTGCTCTACCGGCAAAGCGCCGATAACGGCCGCCACTGGGGGGAGGAACAGGTTGTGCCCCAGGCGGTCGCGCGGCCATATGGCGACAAGCACAATTTCGAGAAGATTTCGCTGGCATCCGATGGCGACGGGAGGCTGTTGCTAGCGTACGTGGGTCAGGATCCCCAGGCGCCCAACGGCTTAGGCGTTTTTGTCGCCACCTTCGCCGGGGATACCTGGTCAACGCCGGCAGAGATCGCCGCACCGGTCGGCTATCCGGAGTACCCCCGCGTCGCCATCGCGCTCGGTAATCAGCTTCAGGTCGTTTATTTCGTCCGCGATAGTGAGTATACAGTCGGCCACTACACGCTGTGGTCGGTGGCCGGGCAGAGCGACGCGCACGCGATCGCGCCGGCCAATCCACCGCCCGTAGCAGCGCCAGCGCCGGTGATACAACCGACGCTGCCGCCCGTACGGATTCAGCCCTACCCAACGGTTGTCGCCCCGGCGCCGCTCACGGCGGCACAGCAACGCCGGCTGGTGTCACCGCAAGCCGAGGTCAATGGACCAGCCTTTGCCGCCTTCACGGCCCTACTGCCCGTGCTCGGGCTGATCCTGCTGGCCACCGCCGCCGTGCATTTTCTGAGCGGGCGGCGTATCTGAACATTCCTGACAGGAATGTCATCTCTTGTGCTGTCCGTACTAGGGAAACCGCAGGCGGCTCCTGCCATGCTATCGGTGAACAACGCTCACCCGGTTGAGCCATACGCCAGCAGCCGGGCGCGGATCAGGGGAAACGTGGAGTCGGCATGAACCAACCGTATTTGATCTTTCTTCGTCGCTGGTGGTGGCTGCTGGTGCTCGGCGCGGCGATCGCGCTCATCGGCGTGCGCCTGTCGCTGCGCCACCAGCAGCCTCTTTACCTCGCTACGGCCACCGTCCAGGTCGGCCAGACCGTCCAGGACAAGAATCCGGATCAAAGCCAGATCGCGATCATCCAGCAGCTCGTGCCAACGTATGCGGCGATCGCCCAGCGGGATCCTGTGCTGCTGGCGACCGCGCAGGCGCTCAATCTGCCGCTCACACCCGACGAACTCCGGGCCCGCCTGGTGGTGACACCGGTCAAGTATGTCCCTCTGATTGATATCAGTGTTGTGGATAGCGATCCTGTCCGGGCTGCCGCGATTGCGAACGAAGTCGCCCGCCAGCTCGCGTTGAAGAGTCCGTCGCCATCAGCCCAGGACGTCAGCAGCCAGCAGTTTATTCAGAACCAGCTCAACGACCTGCAGAAGAAGATCAGTGATGCCCAGACCGCGAGCGCGAAACTCCAGGATCAGATTGGCACGCTGACCAGCGCCTCAGATATTGATGAAGCGAACCGGAAAATGGCCGCGCTTCAGGAGCAAATCCTCAGCTGGCAGACGACTTACGGGCAACTGCTGGCGAGCGTCCAGCCGAGCCGCACCAATCAAGTCACGGTCATCAGCGAAGCGATGCCGCCGACCGCGCCGCTGCCGAAGCGCAATCTGCTCTACTACTTGCTGGCGCTGGTAATTGGCGGTGGACTGGGCACGCTGCTGGCCCTCGCGTTGGAGTTCGTCTTCCGCCCGCTCACGTCAACCAGGGAACTAGCCACGCTTGTGTCCGGGCCGCCAACGCTCGCCGTGCCGCGCTATCCCGTGCCGGCAGAGGTGCCAATGCTGGCGGCCAAACCCGAATCAGACGCCAGTACGGCCTACCGGCTACTGCGAAACGCCCTCTACACCGATGGTGTGGATGGAACGGGACTGACGCTCGCCGTCACCAGCAGCCAGGTCGCGGAGGGCAAGACGACGACGGCGGTGAACCTGGCGCTGGCGCTGGCGAATGCCGGGCGCAAGGTCGTGCTGGTGGACGCGAATCTGCGGAATCCGGGGCTTGATCGCTGGTTCGCCGCCACCGCCGCGGCCGGCTTCAACGATCTGCTCGTCAGCGGCGGTGACGGGCCAGGCTTCAATGATCTCCTCCTGAGTGATTGTCTCCTCGAGCAGGTGCTGCAAGAGACGCCCTACCCTGGCTTGCGCTTCGTCGGTGTGGGGAACATTCCCGACAAGTACGCCGATTTGCTCTCGCAGAATTCGCTCAGTGATGTGGTCGCGACCCTGGCGTTGAGCGCCGACGTCGTCATCTTCGATACGGGCGCGATCAGCGAAGAACTGGACTCATTGCTCCTGGCGAAGTACGTCAATGGCGTCGTGCTGGTGGCGGAAGCCGACCGCATCAAGCAGGATGAGGTGCGCCACGCGATTGAGATGCTGGGCCGCACCGGGACACCACTCGTCGCGGTGGTGCTGAACAAGGTCCGCCGCCCGCGACTGCGGCTGGAATCGCTCCCCTGGTCGCGTGTGGCGCGCAATCGCGTCACCGCGCGGCAGCACCGCCAGCGCCATGCCTGGCAGGGCGCTGACCAGGCGGAGCTGCGGTCCCCGGCCGACTGAGCCAGTTCGTGGCGCCCTGGCTGATGGGCCGGCGCCAGGGTGAAGGACAACGATAACGATGCGCGTGTTAATGCTCACGCAGGTGGCGCCGAATCCACCTGATGCCGGGCCGAAGGTCAAGACGCACTACGTGCTGCGGACGCTGGCGCGCGAGCACGAGGTTGAACTGCTGACCTTCGCCCGCGACGAGGCCGAAGCAGAACACGCCCGGCGCCTCGCCCCCTGGTGTGCGCGGGTCACAATCGTGCCCTTGCGCCGGCGGCGCCAGCGCGAGCCGTATTATCTCGCGCGTGGGTGGGCGACCGGCACCCCTTTCCTGGTGGCGCGCGATGCCCGCGCCGCGTTCACCCAGGCGCTGGTGAGCCGGCTCGCCTCGGGGGAAATCGCGGCGGTCCACGCCGACCAACTGACGATGGCGCAATACCTGCCGCTGGCGCGGGCCGCCGGCGCCTGGACAGTCTTCGACGCGCATAACGCGGTCTGGGATCTCGTGCGTGACCTCGCGCGCCGCCAGCCAACGCCAGCCCACCGCCTGGCGGCCGAACTGGAGTGGCGCTTGCTCCGCCGCTTCGAGGGCGCGGCGTGCCGGTCGAGCACCCTGACGCTAACGGTCGCGCCGCGCGACCGTGCGCTCCTGACGGAAGCGGCGGGGCAGCCGATCCATGCGGCGACCATCCCGATCGGCGTGGAAGCCGAAGAAGTCACGCCGGTGGCGACCGACCCGGCCGCGACGAGCCTGTTGAGCGTCGCCACGATGCACTATCCGCCGAACGCCGAAGCGCTCCGCTGGTTCCGTGATACAGTCTGGCCGCGCGTCCGCGCGGCGCATCCGGCGGCGCGCGTTGACGTCGTCGGACCACGCCCGCCCGCCGACCTCGCCCAGTGGGGCCAGGCGGACGAGCGGGCGGGCGTCCATGGCTATGTTCCCGACCTGGCCGCGCTCTATCACGCCGCAGCGGTCTTTATTGTGCCGCTCCGCTCCGGCAGTGGCGTGCGGGTCAAGATTTTGGAGGCAATGGCGCGCGGCATTCCCGTCGTTTCGACGACGATTGGCGCCGCCGGGCTGGACCTGCACGACGGCCAGCATCTGCTCATCGCCGACACCCCCGGCCAGTTTGCCGAGGCGGTACTCACGTTGCTTCGCGATCCCGCGCGCCGGACCGCGCTTGCCCAGGCCGCGCGGGCGCGGGTGCTCGAATTGTATGACTGGCGGCGCTGCTGCCAGCCGGTGCTCGCGCAGTACGAGCGGCTTGGCACAATTGCGGTTCCACAAGCATCCGCGGCGCCACGGATGAACGCCGCGCCGGCATCCAGGAAAGGGGGAATAGGGGATGGGGGTTGAACGCAATCGGTCATCTGGTCTGACGTATACCAGTCGCCGCCGCTTCGTCCGCGCCGTCTCGGCGACCGGCGCGCTCGTCGCCAGCGGCTACGTGAAACCAGACCTACGTTCGCTTGGCGTTACTGGCGCGCTGGCCGCCGTCTCTGGCAACGACGATAACCAGGGTGACAACGACAATAATCAGGGTGACGAGAACCAGGACGGTTCGATCACCACCCCGCCGGGCTGGAAACACCATAGCAATTGAGTAGGAGCAGCAGCCATCGTGGCAGCAACCAGGAACATGGAGGCAGGTCATGGCAACTGAACAGCACAAACCACCCGGTCCGACTCGTACCAGCCGCCGCCGCTTCGTCCGCGCTGTCTCAGCGACCGGCGCGCTCGTCGCTAGCGGCTATGTCAAGCCAAGCCTGCGCTCACTTGGTGTGCCTGGAGCGCTCGCCGCGGTTTCCGGCGGTTCCTACACCGGCGCGCCTCCCACGCCCCGGACGAACACCACGACCAATGCGCCATTGACGGCGCCGCCCGGCCAGGCGCCATCCAGGCTAGCCCCACTGCCCTCGCCAACGGCCCCCCCAGCCGGGCCTGCCGATGGCATGCCGCTGCCGCCGCCTACGGCCACCGCGCCAGCGGCGCAACCAACGCCGGTGGTCGCACCGACGAAAGCGCCGGCGGCGACGTCAACACCCGCGCCGCCAACACCGACACCGAAGCCAACCGCGCCGCCGGCGACGAATCCACCGGCTGCGCCGCCGTCTACGGCGCCGAAGCCGGCCAGCACGAAGAAGCCCTGAGCGCCAGGAGGGAGTTGATGATGCTCGCAACCGCAGCCCCTGTCTTGAAGCATCTCGGCGCCAGCCCGGCCCGACCGTGCGCGTGCGCGGCGGTCTCGGCCCATCCACTTGACGATGAACTGATTCTGTACGATGAGCGCACAGGCGAGGCGCATCTCCTCAATCACACCGGAGCCTTCATCTGGCGCCTGTGCGATGGTTCGCGGACAATCGGCCAGGTCGCGCGGCAGGCGGCGACCGCCTTTGGCATTCCCCACCGCCGGGCGCTGGCCGACGTGCGTGAACTGGTCGCGCTGTTGAGCGATGCAGACCTCATTCATGTCCGCTGACGACCTGATCGCTGGCGTGCCAGGTCAATCTGAGCAGATTGTCAGCGTGCTCCGCTGGCAGGCGCGGGTCCGCGCGCCACAGGCCACGCTGGCGCGACTACGCGCGCTGGCGCCGCAACTGGTCACCTGTGCGCCGGCCAACGCACAGATCCAGACAATCTCGGTGACACCTGCCACGCCGCCGGCTGGCTTTCGCGTCACCGTGGACGGGCAGCCAGGAGACTGGCACGCTGTCGAGGATGAACTGCCGCTGCTGCTGACCAATCTGGTCACCGTCGCCGCGCTGGAGGGGCTGGCAGCCGACTATTTACTCTTCCACGCTGGCGCGCTGGCCTGGCAAGACCAGGGCTTGTTGCTCCCGGCCGCTTCCGGCAGCGGCAAAACGACCCTGGTGGGCGCGCTGCTGGCGGCCGGTTGGCGCGTCGGCAGCGACGAGGTCGGCGCCGTCGAACGGCGCAGCAGCCGGCTGGTCGCCTTTCCACGCAGCCTCAATGTGAAAGCAGGGGGGCGCACGGCACTGGCGCCCCTCTTGCCCGAACTGGCGACGGCCGTGCCCTGGCCGCTAGGCGCCGAACAGATCTGGCCGCTCCAGCCGGCGCACGGCGCCTGGCTCACCAGCGCAGTCCCAGTTCGGCACATCGTCTTCCCCCAGTACACGCCGGGCGAACCATCAACACTGCGCCTGCTTTCCCGTGCGGAGGCGCTGGCGCGCCTCTTGCCACTGGCGCACAACGCCCGGCAACTCGGCGGCGCTGGCATAGACGAATGCATCCAACTCGTGCGCGGCGCGGACTGCTATCGCCTGACCATCGGCGACCTCACGAACGCCGTCACGCTGCTCCAGCAG
>DASUBC010000459.1:0-3483 GCA_035763465.1 Thermomicrobiales bacterium | reverse complement strand
TGGTTATCGGCAGATTCCGCAGCATCCGCCGCGCGAAGATAGCGACCACGCCCGCCTCGCCCTCCGGGTCCTGGCGCGGCCCGAAGACGTTCGGGTAGCGCAGCACGGTGTAATCGAGACCGTAGAGGCCAGCGTACAGTTCCAGGTAATGCTCGACTGTATGCTTCGTGATGCCGTACTGCGAGAGCGGCGCGACTGGATGCGACTCGTCACAGGGGAGATAGAACGGCTCGCCATACGCCGCTCCTCCCGTCGAGGCGTAGATAATCTTGCGCGTTCCGGTCGCGCGGGCGCACTCCAGCAGGTGGGCGCTGCCTTCGACATTCCCGGCGGCGTCGAGCCGGGGTTGCTGCAACGAGACGCGCACGCTCATCTGCGCGGCATGGTGGCTGACTACCTCGGGCTTGAAGTCAGTGAAGACCTGCGCCAGGCACTCGTCGCGAATGTCACACTCATACAGGGCCGCGCCGGCCGGCACGTTCCAGGGATGCCCGGTCGAGAGATTGTCCACGATGGCTACCTCGTGGCCCGCCGCCAGTAACGTCGCCGCGACGTGCGAGCCAATGAAGCCCGCGCCGCCAGTTACGAGAATACGCACGTTCGTTTCCTCTCACGTAGTCGGGCAGACGGGCAGTAGATTTGCTTCAGCACCGAGTTTGTCTACTGATGCAGTGCTGAGGAGAACCCACTGCCCGACTGCCCGTCTGCCCGTCTGCCCGACTCATCAGTACGCCCCCACCCCGGTGAAGACCGCCGGGATGGTCCGCAGCAGAATCTCGATGTCGGACCAGATGGAGTAACTGCGAATGTAGTGCATGTCGAGCCGGACGCGCTCGGCGTACCCGATGTTGCTGCGCCCGCTGATCTGCCATAAGCCGGTCAGCCCGGGCTTGACCGTCGAGAGATTCTCGCGCCACTGGCCGAAATGGGGCAGTTCGCTCTCCACGATCATGCGCGGGCCGACCAGGCTCATCTGCCCCCGCAGCACGTTCAAGAGTTGCGGCACTTCGTCGAGGCTCCAGCGCCGGAGAAACTGCCCGATCGGCGTTATACGCGGGTCGTTGGGCAGCTTGCCGTCTCGCGCCAGTTGCTCGGCCAGTTCGGGGTGGCGGGCGAGGATGGCGTCACCATCGGTGTGCATTGTGCGGAACTTGAGCGCGTCGAAGCGCCGGCCGCATTGCCCGACCACGCGCCGCCGGTGGAAGACCGGCCCGGGCGAGGTCAGTTTGACCAATGCCGCGATGGTCAGCAGCACCGGCGCGAGCGCGAGGAGCACCGTGGTCGCGACGACGTAATCGAGCGCCTGCTTCAGCAGCCGGTCGTAGCCGACGATGCGGACCTTATTCATCGTGACGAGCGGCAGCCCGCGTACTTCGCGCACCTGCACGCTTGTGGTCAGTATCTCGTACATCCCCGGCACCAGTTGCAACTCGACCGGCAGTTCGCTGACTTCGCGCACGATGCGCGCGAGAACGTCCTGGGCGACCGAGGCCGCGCTGACGACCAGCGCCTCGGCGTCCGTCTCGGCTACCAGCGCCGCCAGCGCCGACGGTGTGGCCGCTGGGGCGGCGTCCAGCCCAAGCGCGTCGGGGCTGACAATCCGGGCGACCTGAATCCCGCTGCCGGCCGCCAGCCGGAGGTGCTGGGCCAGGTCGGCGGCGTCGAGCGGGCTGGCGACGACGATGACTGGCTTCACCAACCGCCCCGCGCGCCGCAGGGTATAGACGATGCGGCGCATGACGAAGCGCATCGCGCCGACGCAGACGAGCAGCAAGGCCCAGGAGAGCACGACCCAGGCACGCGAGATGATCAGCCGGTCATCAAAGATGAAACTCGCCAGAATGACGAAGATCATCGCCAGAGTCGAGGCCGAGAGCACACGGACATATTCGTCTGTTCCATCGAAGATACGGTCCAGCGCGTAGAGCCGGTAGATGCCATACGTGAACAGGATGAGCGGCACCAGCCAGAAGACCAGGGTCGAATAGAACTCCAGTGGGGAATTGGCCGGCACATAGAACAGGCCAAATCTGGTGCGGAAGCGCAGCAGATAGGCGATCGCGACGGCCGCCGCGATCGCCGCGCCATCGCCCACGACCAGCGCGGCGGTCAGCGCCAGGCGCTCGCGCTGCCGCTGGGCACGCCGGGTGCCCAGTCCGCGCGCGCCGGATTGCGGTTCTGATCCCGCGAGGCGTTCGCTGAGTGATGTTTGCATCGTGCTACGCTACCTCCGGCTGGGGGAGGCTGGCTGGCGCCAGCGTCCCGGCGTAGAGCGCCTCGAAGGCCACCGCCGCAGCGGACCAGGTCAGGTGGCGCCGGACATAGGCGTGCCCGGCCGCGCCAAGATTGGCGGCGAGCGCGTCGTCCCGCAGCAGGCGGATGGCCGCCGCCGCGAAAGCGGCTGGTGTATCGCCGGATAGCACGAACTCCCGGGCGGCGCTGGGCAGCCCCGCGAGCGCGGAGGGCGTGGCGACGACAGGGACGCCTTCGGCCAGCGCCTCCAGCACCTTATTCTGGATGCCGACACTGTAGACGGTTGGCGCGAGCGCGACCCGCGCCCGTGCGATCAACGGCGCCAATTCAGCCGGGTTCGCGACGAGTTCCACCCCGTCGCGGCCAGCGTGCTGCATCCAGCCGGGCGGCTCGGCACCCGCCACCAGCAGGCGCGCGGCCGGCTCCGCCGCGCGCACGAGCGGCCAGATGTCGCGCAGCAGCAGGCGTAAGGCGGCCTGGTTGGCGTGGTACGACAGTTTGCCGGTGAAGACTGCTACCGGCGCGGCAGTCAGCGCCGCCGGCCGCGCGCTAGCGGCGACGCCGTTCGGCACGACCGTGATGCGCCGTGGCGCGCCACCCTGGAGCAGAGCCAGCCGATCGCGCTCGGCGACTACCGTGACTGCATCGGCGGCGGCGACCAGCGCCCGTTCGTAGCGCCGGGTCCGGCCTTCTTCAAACGCGGCGACGCCGCGCACCAGCAGATTCGGGTTATGCCGCCGCGTGAGCCGCGCCAGCGCCGCGAGGCAATCCACGGCGTCGAAGACAGTCCGCACGCCGAGCGGTGTGGTCAGGTCTGCAGCCGCCGCGCCGCGCAGGTGCTCGACGTGCGCGGCGTCGTAGGGCCGCCCGGCTCGTGCCGCCTCGCTGATGCGCTGTCGCGCCAGGCGCGCGAGCAGTGGCGCGGTCGCGACCATCTGTTGCAGCGGGCGGCGCGGGTCGCCGGCCAGCGCCCGTAACTGGTCGGCGCGGCCATGCGGCACGGCGACCACGTCCAGTCCCCGCTCGCGCCAGGCGGCCAGAGTCTCCTGGTCGCTCGTGTTCCAGGCCAGCGCGAGCAGCGTCACCTCGTGGCGCCGCGTCAGTTCTTCCAGCAGCATCCGCGAGCGCACGCGGGTCGCGCTGGGCGCATATGGCAGGATGACGAGAAGCCGCACGATGCCCTATCCCTGCTCACTCGATCGCCAATCTTCAGTTGTGCAGTGTAGGAAA
>DASUBC010000458.1:0-2627 GCA_035763465.1 Thermomicrobiales bacterium | reverse complement strand
CAGGTTCCGGTGGGCTTCCTGGCCGCCACGCTGCCGGCGCTCGCCGGCCAGACTCCGGCGCTGGGCGACATCGCCGCCGGTACGATCTTCCTGCCGCGCGCTGATGGTGCGGCAGCTGAGCATGGGCGCGCGATCGTTGAGACGGCGCTTGGTGGGCAGGCCATCCCGGTGCTGGGCTGGCGCGAGGTGCCGACCGTGCTGGAGTTCCTGGGCGACCAGGCGCGCGCGAGCCTGCCGGCGATCGCGCAGGTCATTGCCGCGCGGCCGGCGGACGCCGACGTCGAGGAATTCGAGCGGCGGCTGCTCCTGGCGCGGCGCGCGGCCGAGCGGGCGGCGCTCGCGGCGGGTCTCGACCTCTACGTCGTCTCGCTCTCGGCGCGCACGGTGGTCTACAAGGGGCTGCTCGCCGGCGGCGACCTGGCGTCGTTCTATCCCGACCTGGCCGACGAACGCTACGAGACAGCCTTTACGATCTTCCACCAGCGCTACAGCACCAACACCGCGCCGACCTGGACGCTGGCGCAGCCTTTCCGCTTCCTGGCGCATAACGGCGAGATCAACACCGTGCAGGGCAACCGCCGCTGGACGGCCGCGCGCGAGGCGACCTTCGCCGCGCCGGTGTGGGGCGACCGCCTGCCGGGCGTCTATCCAACCGTGCAGGAAGGGGGCAGCGACTCGGCGTCGCTCGACAACGTCTTCGAATTGCTGCGCCGCTCGGGCAAGCCGGTGCTCCAGGCGCTGGCGACGCTGGTGCCCGAAGGCTGGGAAGGCCGCCATGACCTTGATTCGGCGCGGCGCGCTTTCTACGAGTATCACGCGCCGCTGACCGAGCCGTGGGACGGCCCGGCGGCGCTGGCCTTCTCCGACGGCGTGATTGTCGGCGCGGCGCTCGACCGCAACGGCCTGCGCCCGGCGCGCTACCGGCTGACCGCCGATAACCTGCTGGTTGTGGCGTCGGAGGTCGGCGTGTTGGAACCGGCCGGCTCCGAAGTCGCCGCCGTGGTGGAAGCCGGACGGCTAGGGCCGGGACAGATGATGGCGGTCAACCTGGCCGAGGGCCGGTTGCTGCATCATGACGACATCATCGGGATGCTCGCGGCGCGGGCGCCGTGGGCCGAGTGGGTCGCGGCCCGGCAGACGACCCTGCCGGTGGCCCGCCCCGACGCGCCGGGGCTTGACCTGGAAACAGCCGACCTGCTCCACGCGCAGCGGCGGTTCGGCTACAGCGCCGAAGACCTGCGGATCGTGCTGACGCCGATGGGCGCGGAGGGTCATGAGGCGGTCTGGTCCATGGGCGACGATGCGCCGCTGGCGGTGCTGTCGGGTAAGCCGCGCGGGCTGGCCGACTACTTCCGGCAGCGCTTCGCGCAGGTCACGAACCCGCCGATCGATCCGCTCCGTGAGCGCGCGGTGATGTCACTCGACGTCTGGCTGGGCGCACGGACTGGCCTGCTGACCGCTGGCCCGGTGACGAACCCGCTCGTGCATCTGACCAGCCCCGTGCTGACGCCTGCCACGCTGGCGGGCCTGCTCGACCTGAAGGTCGAAGGCATCGTGGTCGCCACCCTGCCCGCCTTCTTCGACGCGGCGGGTGGCGGTGAGGCGCTACAAACGGCTCTGATCGAGTTACAGGAAGCGGCTATTCGCGCGGTGGACAACGGCGCCACCATCCTGGTCGTCAGCCACGCGCCCAGCACGGCCCAATCCGCAATCCGCAATCCGCAATCCGCAATCCCCAGCTTGCTGGCGGTCGCGGCGGCCCACCAGGCGCTGATTCGCGCCGGGAAGCGACTGGCGGCGGAGATCGTTGTCGAAGTCGGCGATGCCTGGACGACCCAGCACCACGCGACGCTACTGGCTTATGGCGCGGCGGCGGTCTGCCCGTGGCTCGCTTGCGCCTCCGTCCGCGCGCTGGCCGAAGAAGACGGCACGGTAACGCCGGACGAAGCGGTGCGGCGCTTCATCACCGCGACCGAAGAAGGCTTGCTCAAGCTTCTGAGCAAGATGGGCATCTCGACAATTCGCAGTTACCAGGGGTCGGGGCTATTCGAGGCTATTGGCCTCGGCCAGGAGCTGGTTGACGCCTACTTCCCCGGCACGCCGTCACCGCTCGGCGGCATCGGCCTCACGGAGATCGCGGCCGACGTGGCGGCGCGCGAGGAGATCGCGGCTACGGCGGCGGCGACGCTGGCGGCGGGCGGCAAGGCGCCGCTGGCCGATCACGGCTTCGTGCGTTTCCGGCGCGACGGCGAGCGCCACGGCTATGCCCCCGTGCTCGTGAAGTCGCTCCAGAAACTGGCCGAAGCGTCCAACGGCGATCTGGCCCCGGCCGCCGCGCGGTTCACCGAACTGAGCGCGACGAAGCAGGAAGAGCCGCTGACGCTGCGCGACCTGCTCACCTTGCGGCCCGCCGGCGCGGCGCTGGCGGTGGACGATGTCGAGCCGGCCGAGGCGATTCGCCACCGCTTCATCGCGACGGCGATGTCGCTCGGCGCGCTCAGCCCCGAAGCGTACACGACGCTGTCGGCCGGCATGGACCTGATGGGCGCGCGGTCGAATAGCGGCGAGGGCGGCGAAGACCCCGACTGGTACAAGCCGCAGGCGGACGGCCGGCGGCGGCACAGCCG
>DASUBC010000457.1:0-4400 GCA_035763465.1 Thermomicrobiales bacterium | reverse complement strand
CCCTGGAGGCCGCCGCCAAAACGCTGCCGCGCGCACTCCCCAAAGGTCTCATACGTGCCCTGCACGATGCCCTGCGAGCCGATGTAAATCCACGAGCCGGCGGTCATCTGACCGTACATCGTCAGCCCCTGGCGCTCCAGGTCGTGAAACTGCTCCCAGGTCGCCCAGTGCGGCACGAGCAGCGAGTTTGCCAGCAGCACGCGCGGCGCGTCGGGGTGCGTGCGAAAGACGCCGACCGGCTTGCCCGACTGAATCAGCAGCGTCTCGTCGTCCGCCAGGCGGCGCAGCTCGCGCACGATGGCGTCGAACGCGGCCCAGGAACGCGCCGCCCGGCCGCTGCCGCCATAGACGACCAGCTGGTCGGGGTCTTCGGCGACATCGGGGTCGAGGTTATTCATCAGCATCCGCAGCGCCGCCTCTTGCTCCCAGCCCTGACAGGAGAGCGCGTCGCCGCGTGGGGCGCGCACCGGGCGGGAACCGGATGGCGGCTGTATCGCGGTCATGGCGACTTATCCTTCCACTTCTGGAAAACGAAACTCACCAGCGCCGATCAGCGCCGCGACGCGCTCGATGTCGTCGCCGAGCACGCGGTCGTCGGTCAGTGGCGGCACGGCCGCGCGCAGCCGCGCGACCGCCGCCGCGACGCCGCGCCCCGGTCGCAACGGCGCGCGAAACTCGACACCCTGCGCGGCGCAGAGCAGTTCGATCGCCAGTACCCGCGCGGTGTTCGCGATGATGCTGGCCGCGCCGCGCGCCGCGATCGGTCCCATGCTGACGTGGTCCTCCATCCCGGCTGAGGTCGGCACGGAGTCCACACTGGCCGGGTGCGCCAGCACCTTGTTCTCCGATACCAGGGCCGCCGCCGTGTATTGCGCGGTCATGAAGCCCGAATCGAGGCCGGGATCGCGCGTGAGGAAGGGCGGTAGATCGCTGCGCGCCGCGTCGAGCAGCAGATAGGTGCGCCGCTCCGAAATACTCGCGATTTCGGCCACCGCGATCTTGAGCAGGTCCATCGCGATCGCCACCGGCTGCCCATGAAAATTGCCGCCGGACAGCACCGCGCTATCCGTGTCGTCCGCGAAGCAGAGCGGATTATCCGTCGCGCTATTGAGTTCGATCGCCAGCACCCGTCGCGCGTAGTCGAGCGCGTCCCAGGAGGCGCCGAGCACCTGCGGCGTGCAGCGGAGCGAGTAGGGGTCTTGCACGCGCGGGTCGGTGGCGGGGTCGCGGTGCGACGCGCGAATCTCGCTGTCGGCCAGCAACGCGCGCAGCCGCCTGGCCACGCGCGCCTGGCCGGGATGGGGCCGTACTGCCTGGATGCGCGGGTCAAAGGGCGTGTCCGCGCCGCGTAGCGCCTCCAGGCTGGCCGCCGCCGCGACCTCCGCCGTCTCCAGCAGCACTGTCGCATCATGCACCGCCAGCGCGCCGATGGCGGTCATCTGCTGGGTGCCGTTGATCAGCGCCAGCCCTTCCTTGGCGGCCAGCGTCAGCGGCGCCAGCCCGCGCTGTTCCAATGCCACCGCGCCCGGCAATTCTTCGCCGTCCACGGTCGCTCTCCCCTCGCCAATCAATACCAGCGCCAGGTGTGCCAGTGGCGCGAGGTCGCCGCTCGCCCCGACCGAGCCTTGCGCCGGGATGACCGGCGTCACGCCGGCATTGAGCAGGTCGAGCAGCCGTTCGATGACGACCGGCCGCACGCCGGAACATCCCTTCGCCAGCGCGTTGGCGCGGAGCAGCACCATCGCCCGCGCGGCGTCGCGCGGCAGCGCCGGGCCGACGCCGGCGGCGTGGGAGCGGAGGAGGTTGTGCTGTAACTCCGCGAGCCGGGCGGGGAGAATCGCCACGCGCGAGAGGTCGCCAAAGCCGGTATTGATGCCGTAAGCGGTATCGCCATGCGCGATGATGCGCTCCACCAGCGCCCGCGACGCCGCAATGGCGGGCCGCGCGGCCGGCGCCAGCATGACCTTCGCGCCATCGCGCGCGACAGCCACCACATCGGCGAGCGTCAAACGCTCACCATCAAGCTTGACAACCGCAGCGGCGATGTTCGCCGCTGTCGCGGCGACTGCCGTTTGACCGTGGCCTAGATGCTCCATCGCGTGCTCCATTATGGCGAGAGTATCGCTGAGTGCCGACCATGAAGGCATTCTATGCTCATGATGTAAGGAAGTCAAGTTCATTTGCCGACTGAGTGTCAAGAAATTATCACGATGATCGTCACTATGCTAATGTCCTTGCTGATTCACCTGCATATCGCAAGTGGCATGGTATACTGTTTGCCTGGCAGCGAAGCTGGCGAGAAAAGGTAGTGTGCAGGCGTATGAGCACCACGAGGCGTAGCCCAGATGGCGATGCACGACGCGGAGCAGATTTCTTCGGCGAGGAAGCAATGGAAAGCGCGCCGCGCCCGCTCGACCAGCTCGATCTGGCGATCGCGCGCGCGCTGGAGCGCGACAGCCGGATGAGCCTCCTCGAACTCGCGCGGCAGGTTGGCGCGTCGCGTCCGACCGTCTCCGAGCGCCTCGCGCGCCTGGTCGAGCAGGGCGTGATTCGCGGCTTCCACGCGCGACTCGATTACCACCGCCTCGGCTACCCCATCACCGCTTTCGTCGGCCTCTCCACGCAGCAATCACCGTCCGAAGTAGATGTGGTGCATGAACTGGAGCGCATCCCCGAAATTGAAGAAATCCACGCCGTCACCGGCCGTATAGACCTGCTCCTAAAGGTTCGGGCGCGCAGCACCGAACACCTGCGCCAGCTGCTCACCTTCAAAATCCAGGCATTGCCCAACGTCACCCGCAGCGAGACCATGATCGTCCTCACCTCCCACCTCGACTGGGCGCCTGTCGGCCCTCCGCGCACAGGAGGCGGATTTACCACAGAGCACACAGAGCACACAGAGAGGGAACGATGATTAACCGCGGAGCACGCAGAGACCGCCGAGAGAGACGGAGAGAACACGATCAAGATCTCTTCTCTTGTTTCTCTGTGCTCTCTGTGTGCTCTGTGGTAAATCCGTAACTCCTCTCTGCGCTCTTGGCGTGCTCTGCGGTTAAATTCGTTCCCCGCATGCTGGCCTACTCCGGCCTGCGCGGGCGGGAAAATCGCTGTTGCAGCGCGGCTGGCGGTGTGCTACACTCGCGCCGACAATCAACGCGATCTACTCTTATCGCGAGTGGCTGAGGGAACGGCCCTGTGACGCCCGGCAACCGGCAGGTCGGCGACCTGCGCGGTGCCAAGTCCGGCGGCGGCGTGGCGCGGGATGCGCTGTGCGGTCGGGAGATGAGAGTAGGGGAGCACTTGCTGTACCCCCTACCGGCTCCGCCCCGCGAGGGGGTTTTTTGTGGCCTGATTCTCTATCCGCGATGTGGGGATCGCGATTCTGCCGGGTGGGAGACGGGGAGGAGTTTGGTGCCGACGTGAGCGTCATCGTGACCGGGTCGCTGGCTTTCGACCACATCATGAGTTTTCCGGGCTACTTCAAAGACCATATCCTGCCGGATAAGGTACACACGCTCAACGTCTCCTTCCTGGTCAATTCACTCCAGCGCCAGCCGGGCGGCACGGCGGGCAATATCGCCTACAACGCCGCACTGCTGGGGCTGCGCCCACGCATCGTCGCCGCCGCTGGGGCCGACTTCGCCGAGTATCGCCAGCGCCTCGATGCCTGCGGCGTGGACACCACCGCTATCACCGTCATCCCCGACGATCTCACCGCCTCCGCTTTTATTACGACGGACCACGCCAATAACCAGATCGCCGGGTTCTACCCTGGCGCGATGCGCCGCGCCGGTGAACAGCCGCTACGCGGGCAGCTTGGCGCGGATGCCGAAATCGCGATTATCGGCGCTGATGACCCCGGCGCGATGCATCGTCACGCGGTCGAGTGCCGCGAGCTTGGCCTGCCCTACATCTTCGACCCCGGCCAGGGGATGCCGGTGCTCTCGCCGGAAGTGCTAGTTGACGCCTGCGCCGGTGCGCGGGTGCTGATTGGCAACGATTACGAGCTGGCGTTACTCAGAGAGAAGACCGGACTTGACCAGGCCGCGCTGTATGAGCGGGTAGCGATCATTGTGACGACCTATGGCGAGCAGGGCGCCGAGATTGACGCTGGTGGCGAGGTGATCCGTATTCCGGTCGCGCCGCCACAGGCGGTGGTAGACCCGACCGGCGCAGGCGACGCCTTCCGCGCGGGACTGATTCTTGGCCTGACGCGCGGGTTCTCGCTGGCGCAGACGGGCCGGATCGCGGCCCTGGCGGCGACCTACGCCGTCGAGCAGCTCGGCACGCAGGTGCATCACTACACGCCGGCCGAATTCGCCGCGCGCTTCAACCAGAGTTTTCCCGATCAGCCGCCGCTGACGGCGGCCCTCGCGCCGGCGCTGCCGGTGGCGAGTGAC
>DASUBC010000456.1:0-4058 GCA_035763465.1 Thermomicrobiales bacterium | reverse complement strand
GCCAGTGGTAAGAAGGAATCCAATCCGCAATCGCCACCCGCAAGCGGGTCCCCGGTCCACAATCCGCAATCCCCCGTCACCGTCCTGCGCGGCGTTGGGGACGACAAGGCGCGGCTGCTCGGCACGCTCGGCATCCGCACGTTGAACGACCTGCTCTACCACCTGCCCCGGCGCTACCTCGACTACTCGCAGGAGTACCCGATCGCCCACGCGCTCTTTGGGCGCGAGGGTACCTTCAAGGGCGAGGTGCGCTCCATCGAAGAAAAGCGTCTGGCGAGTGGCAAGAGCCTGGTCGTGGCTGAGATCGCCGACGCCACGGGGGTGCTCACCGCAACCTGGTTCAGTCCGTATATCGCGAAGGTGCTGCATCCCGGCGACCACGTCGCGCTCAGTGGCACGATCGGGCAGCAGCGCGGCCGTCTCGCGCTCGACGGCCCCGAATGGGAGCGGCTCGACGCCGACCTGCTGCACACCGGCCGCATCGTGCCCATCTACCCGCTGAAAAGCGGCCTCTACCAGAAGCAGCTACGCAACTACGTCAGCGCGGCGCTGGGCCAGGTAGCCGGCCAGCTGGCGGAGTTCGTGCCGCCCGACATCCGCGAGCGCGCCCGCCTGCCCGGCCTGCCCGACGCCGTCCGCGCGATTCATTTCCCCGACACCTGGCAGGCGCTAGAAGCCGCGCAGCGCCGCCTGGCTTTTGATGAATTCTTCCTGATTCAACTGGGGATGCAGCAGCGCAAGCGCCAGTGGCAGCAGGGCGCGCCGGGCTATGCGTTCGCCGTGGACGAGTCCGCCGTCGCGCGCTTCCTGGCGGTCTTGCCGTTCCAACTCACTGCCGCGCAGGAGCGCGTGCTCGCCGACATCGTCGCGGATATGCGGCGCCCGCTGGCGATGAGCCGGCTGGTGCAGGGCGACGTCGGCTCGGGCAAGACGGTGGTCGCCGCCGCCGCCATGCTCGCCGCCGTGGCGGAGGGTTTTCAGGCGGCGCTCATGGCGCCAACCGCGATCCTGGCCGAGCAGCACTGGCACACGCTCGAAAAACTCTACGGTGCGCTGTCCGAGTCTGAGCGCCCGGTCGTGCGCCTGCTCATCGGCAGCACGTCCGCGAAGGAGCGGCGCGCGATTCACAAAGGGCTGGCCGATGGTTCGGTCAACCTCCTGGTCGGCACGCAGGCGATCATTCAGGCCGGCGTGGAGTTCGCCAACCTCGGCTTTGCCACGGTGGACGAACAGCACCGCTTCGGCGTTGTCCAGCGCGCGACCCTGCGGGCGAAGGGGCATAATCCCGACCTGCTCGTGATGACCGCCACGCCGATCCCACGCAGCCTCGCGCTGACCCTGCACGGCGACCTCGACGTCTCGGTGATTGACGAGCTGCCGCCCGGCCGTCAGAGCATCATCACGCGCGCCGCCGGGCCGGACGACCGCCCGCGCGAGTACCAGGCGATCCGCGACGAAGTACAAGCGGGGCGGCAGGCGTTCGTCATTTGCCCACTCGTCGAAGAATCGGACGCTGTCGAGGCGAAAGCGGCGACCGAAGAATGGGAACGCCTGCGGACCGAAGTCTTTCCCGATCTCACCGTTGGCCTGTTGCACGGCCGGATGCGCCCGGCGGAGAAGGACCGCGTCATGGCGGCCTTTCGCGACCGCGAGTACGATATTCTGGTCTCGACCGCTGTCGTCGAGGTCGGCATTGACATCCCGAACGCGACGGTGATGCTGATTGAAGGCGCGAACCGCTTCGGCCTGTCGCAATTGCACCAGTTCCGGGGCCGCGTCGGACGCGGCGCGGCGCAATCCTATTGCATCCTCGTCGCCGACGACCCCGGCGCGGACGCGCGCTCGCGCCTCGAAGCGATGGTCGAGACGCAAGACGGCTTCGTGCTGGCCCAGAAAGACCTGGAACTGCGCGGTCCCGGCGAGTTCTTCGGCACGCGCCAGAGCGGCCTGCCCGACCTGAAAGTGGCGCAACTTGGCGATGTGCGAACACTCGAAACCGCCCGCCGCGCCGCCGAAATCGTCCTCGACCGCGACCCGGACCTGGCGAGCGCGGAGAATGCCACGCTGCGTGAACGCCTGCGCGGCTTCTGGCAGGACGGCGCTGGCGACGTCAGTTAATGTTGTTGGGGGATCCTACCATGCTCGATACACGGACCATCCGTCATTCATCATTCGTCATTCGTCATTCACCATGCGCGTAGTCGCTGGCGTCGCGCGCGGCGCGAAGTTGAAAGCGCCCGCCGGCATGCGGACGCGGCCGATGGCCGACAAGATCAAAGAGGCGCTCTTCTCGGTGCTGATGTCGCTCGGCGTCGAACCGCAGCGCGTGCTCGACCTCTACGCTGGCAGCGGCGCGGTCGGTATCGAGGCGCTGTCGCGTTCGGCGGAGTGGGCCGACTTTGTCGAGCAGCGCGCCGACGCCTGCGCGGTCATTCGCGAGAACCTGGCGCACACGAAGTTCGACCAGATCAGCGCCGTTCATCAGACAACCGTCGAGTCGTTCCTGGCGCGCACGCCAGCGGAGCCGTACGACTTCGTCATCATGGACCCGCCCTACGCCGACCTGCAGATCGGCGCCAACCTCGAACGGCTCGCGCACTCGGCGCTCGTCGCGCCCGGCACGATCATTGTCCTCGGGCACTCGCCGCGCGTGATCCTGCCGCTCGGCCTACCCGGCTTGCGCCAGTTGCGCCAGCGTTGCCACGGCGATTCCTGCTTCGCCGTCTACGAAGTGACCGAACAGCCCAGTTAAGTGGTCCGTTTTGCCCTCGCAGGTAACTGTCCATTCCCCTCTCCCGCTCGGCGGGAGAGGGGACCGGCGAACGCAGTGAGCCAGGGGTGAGGACCGTTCCCCGTCACCGGCTGCTCCACGCCGCGAAGCGTGCGCTGACCGCCGCCCAGTTCGCCCCCCACCAGCCGAGGTCGAGCGGAAAGGTCGTCTCCGTGGTGGGAGTCTGCTTGGCGCTGGCTGGTATCGCGGGGCGATAGCCCTGGCTGGCGAACGCGGCCTGCGTGTCCGCGTCCAGCGTGAACGCCAGAAAATCCTGGGCGACATCGCCATTAGGCGCGCGGAGCGGCAGGGCGAGCGCGAGCGCCAGCTGTGGCTGCGGCAGCGGCGCGAGCGCGGCGATGGCGCCGCCCGCGATAGCGGCGCGCAGCGAGCCCGCCGGGGCCAGGACGAGATCGGCTTCGCCCTGCGCCAGCGCCGCGCCTGGCCGGCTCGCCTCTGCCCACCAGTCCGTGATCGCCGGGCGCACGCGATCGAGCGAGTGGAAGGCGCGATCCAGATCGAGCGGATAGAGCCGGCGTGGGTCTGGCGGCACGCCAGCGGCCAGCAGCGCGATTTCTAACAGACCGACCGGGTTGGCGGGAAAGAGCCGTGGACCGGGAAAGCCGGTCGAACTGGCGTCCCAGACCTCGGACCAGGCTGTGGGCGCGCGGCCAGCGTATGGCGCGGTGCGGTACGCCAGGCCCAGCGTGTCCAGCAGGATGCTCGCGCTGTTCGGCGAGATGGCGGCTGCCGGCAGCCCGAGCTGGCTGAGTGTGTCGTGGTTCAATGCCTCGAAGAGCGCCGGCCCAACCGACGCCAGGCCGGCGATGGTCGGCGCGTCGAGCGCGACGACGTCCCACTGAGTCTGGCCCGTCAGAATCTGCCGCCGCAGTTCAGGCACGAGCGTGTCCAGGGGCAGGTTGACGTCCATCACCTGGCAGCCAGTGGCCTGCTGGAACGGCACGAACGCCGCCTGCCAGAGCGCCTGGCGCAGCGCCCCGCCAGTCGTCGCGACGGTCAGGTAGCGATGCGTCCAGCGTCCCGGCGTTCGCGAATCGGAGCGGGTACACGCCGCTAGCCCGAGCGCCGCAGTGGCGCCGAACGCGGCGCGGAGGAACGCGCGGCGGGAGCAGCGGGCGGGACCGGGTAAACGCGCCATAGTGTGCGTCAGTGCATTGTGCTAATGATGCTTGCCATCGTGCCGGCTGGCCTCTTCGCGTTCCTTCAGCACCGCCGCGCGCTCCACCTTGCCGAGCGCGTCGAGGTGCGCCAGCCACTCCGCCTTGTG
>DASUBC010000455.1:0-7383 GCA_035763465.1 Thermomicrobiales bacterium | reverse complement strand
CGACCGCCGGGCGGCAGCCTGCCGGCGCGGTTCGCGCGCTGGCTGCTGGGGCCACTTGTGCCGCAGACAGCGGCGGCGCACGGCCTGCCCGCCGACCTCTGGTCAGTCGCGCTCGACGGCAGCGACCTGCGCCAGTTGACGCACCTCAACGCCGACGACCCGATGCCGGTTTGGTCGCCGGACGGCAAACGCCTGGCCTTCCTCTCCGGTGGCGGCGTCTACATCCTCAACCCGGATGGCAGTGCGTTGACGAAGGTTTCTCCACGCGGCAGTTACGGCACGATCGTCTGGGCACCGAAGTGACGGATGAGATGATAGATGTTAGTGGTGGCGCGGTGCTGGGGAGAGACCTCTGGCTCATGACCAGTACGTAACCACTATCATCTACCATCTATCATCTGCCGTTTACACCGTTTGCGCCTTGGCCTCGGTGGCTGTCTCCTCCATCGTGGCGAACATCGCCTGGGCCTCTGCGGCAGTCAGGCGGGCGTCAAGCAGCGGGAGATAGACTTCCTCCTCTTTGGCAAAGTGAACATGCACCAGCGCATAGAGACCATAGAGGACGCGCCGGAACGCCTTCGCGTCGTCTCCGGCCAGGTGTGCCACGCTCAATTTGCCGCGTAATGCCCCCAGCTCCTCGGTGAGCCGGCCGATCTCGACATGGTCGCGGCTCATTGTCGCCGTTGCCTCCGGGGCGCCCATTACGCGCGCGACTACCGGGTAGAGCGCACGTTCCTCGGCTTGGGCATGAGGAATGAGGTGGTGTGTCAGGAACGCATACGCCGCTTCGACCTGCTCCATGAGCGCCGGAGCGGGCAGTTCCTCAATCCCATCGGCCGCTATGCGTAACTGCTCAACGTGTGGCAGCAATTCCTGGTGTTCTTCGCGCAGTGGTTGGGTGATGAGTGCCATCAGCTGATCCTTTCCGCAGGTTTTACCACAGCCATAGGGCGCTGCGTCGCGGCCCTGGCCGTGCTTGTGTGCGGGCGGGCTGTCCTCCAGCAGCCGGCCTGGTGTCCATGATGAGTATCGTACCGGCATGTTGCACAGGAAGTTGCCGCTGGTAAATATCGTGTAAATGTCCGCAGCTAGCGGTCGGGCCGTCATTTATCGTCGTGTTGCCGTGCTATACTAGCCAGTGGCACGGCAGCATCGTGAAGCGGGGCGCGGCGGTCGGGATTCCGCGTGGTTCTGCTCCGCCGGGGAACTGTTGCCGCGCGAGCAGAGGTCTTTCCGGCTGGTGTGTGACAGTGAAGGTGAAGAGCGAGGGGGCGCCACATGCTGGTCGGGGTGCCGCGCGAAATAAAGGATAACGAGAATCGGGTCTCCCTGACGCCGGCTGGTGTCGTGGAACTCGTGCATCACGGCCATCAGGTCGTGGTCGAGCGCGGCGCGGGCACGGGCAGCTTCTTCACTGACGACGAATACGCGACGGCCGGCGCGGAACTCGTGGCGACGCACGAAGAGGTCTTCGCCCGCGCCGCGCTCGTTCTGAAAGTCAAAGAGCCGGTGTCGTCCGAATACACGCTCTTGCGCGACGGACAGCTGCTCTTCACCTACCTGCACCTGGCCGCCGACGAAGCGCTCACCCGCGCGCTGATGGCGCAGGGAGTCACCGCGATCGCCTATGAGACGGTCGAAGTGGCGCGCACGCTGCCCTTGCTGATGCCGATGAGCGAAGTGGCCGGGCGCATGTCCGTGCAGGTTGGCGCGCACTATCTGGAAAAGACGAATGGCGGGCGCGGCTTGCTGCTTGGCGGCGTGCCGGGCGTGCGGCCGAGCCACGTCGTCATTGTCGGCGGCGGTGTCGTCGGGACGAACGCGGCGCAGATGGCGCTCGGCGCAGGCGCGATGGTCACGATTCTCGAAAAGAGCGCCGACCGGATGCGCTACCTGAGCGAAATCTTGCATGGGAACCTGGCGACGGTGATGTCGAACCGCCACAGTGTCGGCGAAGCCGTTGCCGAGGCTGATCTCTTGATCGGCGCGGTGCTGATCCCTGGCGCGAAGGCGCCGAAACTGGTCAGCGAGGCGATGATTCGGACGATGCGGCCGGGCGCGGTCGTGGTGGACGTCGCGATTGATCAGGGCGGCTGTATCGAAACGGCGCGCCCGACGTCGCATAGTGATCCGACCTACGAAATTGATGGCGTCATTCACTACTGCGTCACGAATATGCCGGGCGCGGTGCCGCGCACCAGCACCTACGCGCTGTCTAACGTGACGCTGCCCTATGCGCTCAATCTGGCTGACCAGGGGTTCCTTGACGCGGTACGCCATGATCCCGCTCTGGCGAAGGGCGTCAATACTTACGCCGGGCAAATCACCTACGGCGCGGTCGCCGAGGCGTTTGGCCTGTCGTATACGCCGCTGGCAGAATTGCTGGTAGGCAGCACCGTGCCGGTGTGAGCGCGGTAGAGCCTGTCGCGCGCCGGCTACCGCAATGGCGCCCGTGCGACACGGGTTCCCTTTTGTCTCATACGAGGCACACTCCATGCGGATGGGAGAGCAATGGAACGGGAAGTTGACGGGTTTCTGCTGACGCTGCAAGCCGAGAAGGAATTCTCACAGAATACCATCTCAGCGTATCGCAACGATCTCGGCCAGTTTGTCGCGTACCTGCGCGGCCAGCAAACCCTGGTGGCGTGGAATGAGGTGCGGCAGGAACACCTGGTCAACTACCTTCTCTATCTCCGCGAACGGCAGTATGCCTCTTCGACGGTGGCGCGCAAGACGGCGGCGATGAAGTCGTTCTTCCATCACCTGCTGGCGGCCGGCGCCCTGACCGGCGACCCCTCGGCGGCGCTGACTTCGCCGAAGGTGGACAAGTACGTGCCGCGCGCGATCACGCCGGCCGAAGTCGAGCGTCTGCTGGATCAGCCCGCCAAAGGCGACGACGCCGAGGCGTTGCGCGACCGGGCGATGCTGGAAACCCTCTACTCGACGGGCGTGCGAGTCAGCGAGCTGGTCGCCTTCGACGTCGAATGTGTGGAGTTAAACAGTGAGCGCGTGCGCTGCACCGGCAAGGCCGGCCGTGAGCGCGTGATTCCCCTCAAGCCGTCGGCGGTGCGGGCCTTGCGCGACTACCTGACGCGCGGCCGGCCCCGGATCGCGCGCGGCGCCAGCGACCCGGCGCTCTTTCTCAACCATCGCGGTCAGCGGTTGACCCGCCAGGGTTTCTGGCTGATTCTCAAAGGCTACGCGCGTGACGCCGGCATCTACGACATCACTCCCCATACCCTGCGGCACTCCTTCGCGGCGCACGAGTTACACCGGGGCGCCGAATTGCGCTCGGTGCAGCAAATGCTCGGCCACGTCAGCATCTCGACCACCCAGGTCTACCAGCAACTGGCTGAGGCCGCGCCGGAAAGCCGGCGGGCGCTGGCCCACCTTGCGCCGGTGGAAGCCAGCGAGTAACGCGCCGGGCCAGTCGGCAGTCGCCGGTCGTCAGTGGATTCAGGGCGACATTATTGAGCCTAGCGGGTGGTGGCCCCGGATTGAAATCCGGGCCTGGACAGGCTGACGCCTGAACGAAATTCGCACAGCCGATTGTGATTCACCAGCGCAGGGATACTACCAGCCCATCCACCGCCAGTCCGCAGAGCGGACTTCGCCCACACGAAGTGTGCCCAGGCCCGGATTTCAATCCGGGCCACCATCCGCCGGGCCCCGATACTGAACAAATAACCCCACCACTGATCCCTCGTACGCGCTGCCTGCCTGCGGTATCATCCCAGGGCGGCGATTGGGGCGAAGCGATGGGGGCGGGCATTGGCGATTGGTGACTGGCGGGTGGGAGCAACGGACGACCTGAACGCGGCGACTGGCGCACCACCACTGGCGCCCGAGACGGCTGCTTCATCGCCGGCCCCGCGCGAAGTGACCGGCGCGCTGACGGTCGCCGGCCGGCTGCTCGACCGCTGGGCCAGCCCACTCGTGCTGCTGCTTTGCGCCGGCTTGACCTATGCAATCTACGGCCAGGCGCTCCACTTCGCCTTCACCTTCGACGATCCGCTCGACCTGCCGCGCGCCGAGGGGCGCTCAGTCTGGTCCATGTTCAGTTCGTCCGCTGGCTACTCCTACTACCGGCCAGTGCCGTTCGTCATCTGGAAAGGCTTGCGGGCGCTGCAAGGGCACTACAGCGAGTTCACGCTGCATGGCCTGACGCTCGTCGCGCATATTCTGGCCGCCTGGCTGCTCTACCTGCTGCTGCGCCGTCTGACTGGCACGCACTGGGGCGTTGTCCCGGCCATCCTGTTCATCACCTACCCCTTCAGTTACCAGGCCGTCTTCGGCGCGCACACCCTCTTCCACCCGCTGATGACCGCCCTGCTGCTACTGGCGCTGGTGCTGTATTACGACGCACGCCGATTGTGGATTGTGGGTTGCGGATTGCGGATTAGAGGACTGGCACCGCAAGATAGCGCTACTCCATCTACTGACTCAGTCGCTGCAATTCCGCAACCGCCACCCACCAGCAGGTTCCCGGTCCGCAATCCGCATTTACTTCTCTCACTCCTGGCGACGATTGTCGCGCTCTGGACGCACGAGAGCGGCGTCGTTATCTTCCCCCTCATCGTCGGCTTAGAGTTGCTCATCGTCGCCCGCACGCTGGACGACAATCTATTCCGCAATCCGCAATCCACAATCCGCAATCTCACCTGGTGGCCCCTGCTTTACGGCGTGGCGGCGGGCGTTTTCCTGGTCGTCTGGAAGATTGTGCCGAAGTTCCCGCGCACCGAGCCGTGGACGCCCGATTCGCTCGTGCCGAACGCGCGCTATTTTCTGCAAGGCGTCATCTGGCCGGTCGCGGCTGACCTCAACCCGCTCGGCGCGCGGTGGCACTTCGACCCGGTGCGGGCATTGTGGCCGGCGATCACCGGCACGCTGGTCGTGCTGATCGTCCTGTATGTGCTGGGGCGGCGGCCCTGGACGCCGCTCATCGCGCTGGGCGCGGCCGGCATCATCCTCGTGCCGGCCTGGCTGCTGCTGACCTGGGCGTATCTGGAGGATGCGCCGCGCCTGCTGTATCCGGCCGCGCCGGCCATCGCCGCCCTCTGGGGCCTGCTGCCGGCGCTCCGCTTCCGCTGGCGGCCGCTCACCTGGGGCTGGCGCGTGGTGTCGCTCGCCGCGCTGCTGGCTGTGACGATTCAGAGTGTGTCGTTCATCGGCGTGCGCCGCGACATGTGGGCGCAGGGCACGGTGCTGATTCACGGTCTCGCCGATACCGCCGCCGCGCACGGCGATCGCCCGTTGCTCTTCCTCAACGTGCCGGCCTGGTTCGCGCCGAAGCATCCGGAGTACCCAATCGGCCATGTAGGATTGACGGCGCTGCCAGGGTATGTTGGGCTGGGCCGCTCGGTCTATATTCACCGTGGTGTGCAGCCGCCGCTCGAATCGCGGGCCTATTACCCTGATGTCAATGGCTGGAAGTATGACTTCAACGCGCACGGCACGCCGGCCAGCCTCGACGACTTCGCCAAGTTGCTCCGCCAGGTTGACGTGGTCTACGCCGTGACGATGCCGCCCTCCGGCCCCACGATCACTGAGGCTGGCAGCGTGCAGCCGGGCGGCGCGGCGCGCAATCCCACCGGCCCACGATTCGGCCAGGGACTCTATCTCACCGCCGCGCGGCTGGATCTGCAAGGCAACACGCTGGCCGCCGACCTCACCTGGGACGTCCTCGCGCCGCCCTCTGGTGACTTCGCGCCGGTGCTGCGCGTGCGCGATGGCAGCGGGCGCGTCGTCGCCGAGCGGCAGAAATATCCTATCGCTGATATCGCGGCGCCACGCCTCTGGCAGCCGGGCGACCGCGTCCACGATCTGCCGGCGCTGCAATTGCCCGCCAACCTCGCGCCAGGTGAGTACACGATCTGGCTTGACTGGGAGGAACACACGAACCACACGCCGCTGCCCGGCGTAGACGCTGGTGGAACACCACTGCCCGCCAACGGGCTGCAACTGGGGCGCTTCACGAACCCGTGACGCTGCTGTTTGGTGGCTCGATCGGCGCCATGGTGCGCCTGGCCTTTTCCCTCAAAGGGCGCTTTCCCGATTGCAAGGCCAAAACGCTTGCAATTGGGCTGACAATCCGATATGATGCAGCCGGATTAGTTGACCTTGCGCGCGCGTGCTGCCGGGCGGCCTCCTCACCGTCCTGCCAATCTCGTTCCGCAGTCGAACTATTCCACCGTGGCGAATCGCGTTAGTTTCCTCGAAAGGGTGCGGAATTGAGCTTCCAGGACAAAACACTGACCTGCCGCGATTGTGGGCAGGAATTCATCTGGACCGCCGGCGAGCAGGAGTTCTACCAGCAGCGTGGGCTGGTCAACCAGCCCGGGCGCTGCCCGGATTGCCGGCGCGCGCGCAAGAGCCAGCAGGGCGGCGGCTACGCCAATGGCGGCGGCTATGGCGCGGGCGGGTACGACCGCCCGCAGCGCCAGATGTACCCGGCGGTATGCAGCAACTGTGGCAAGGAGACGCAAGTCCCCTTCCAGCCGCGCGGCGACAAGCCGGTCTACTGCTCGGACTGCTTCGCCGAGCGGCGGCAGACCAGCAGCTACGGCAGCGGCGGCGGCTACGGCCGCGACCGCTACTAGGGTCCGTCTACTACCACTGAACACAAACACCGGGCCGGCGATGGGGAGCGTCGGCCCGGTGTTTTTTTGCCTGCCAGCTACTTGACAGCAGCCTCGGCGCGCGATACAGTATATACATGACTGACTGGTCAGTCATGTATATGGTGGGGAGGCTGCGATGTCGCCACGACCTGATGTCAGCGCCGAGCGCCGCGACCAGATCCTCGATGCGGCCAGCAAAGTCTTCGCCCGGTTCGGTCTCCAGCGCGCCCGCATGGACGATATCGCCGACGCATCGAACCTCAGCAAAGGCGCGCTCTACCTCTACTTCAAGAGCAAGGACGACCTCATTGCCGCCATCCTCCGCCGCCTCTACGAGCACGAACTGCGGGCGCTGCGCGCGGCGCACACCGATACCGGCTCCGCCAGCCAGCAGTTGCTAGCGCTGGCCGGTCATGCGGTCGGCCAGGTGCAGCAGCTCTCTATCTTGCTGCCGATCTGGTTCGAGTTCTACGCGCTGGCCGGCCGCCAGCGCGCCGTGCGCCAGTCGCTCATCGGCTACTTTCAGGAATACCGCACGCTGCTGGCCGCGCTCATCCAGCGCGGCTGCGATCAGGGCGAGTTTCGCCCGGTGGACGCCGAGCAGACCGCGATCGCGTTCATCGCGCTGCTGGAAGGTGTCACGCTGCTCTGGGCAGTCGCACCGGAAACGTTCGATGTCGCGGCGCAAGCCCGTTCCTCCGTGCGCCTCTTGCTTGCCGGCATCGCCGCCAGCGATAGTGGGCCACCGCCCGGCTAGCGCCAA
>DASUBC010000454.1:0-5185 GCA_035763465.1 Thermomicrobiales bacterium | reverse complement strand
TGCAGCCGCGCGCGGAGTTCGTCGTCGCGGCGCGGCGCGGTCGCTTGCGTTTGCAAAAGATGTGGTCGCGTGTTCATCATACCAGCGGAGCGGCACTGGCCTGGCGCGCGTCCGCACGCCCGATCAGCACTGCCTCTCCCTTCCTCCTGTCTCAACTACGGCGATCCAGCCGGCTCGCCCAACGAATACCAACCCTGGGACAGTTTCCCACCTTGCTGGCACAGTATGGCAGATTCGCGGCCCGCTGGCGAGGTCGCCAGCATAGACGAGAGTCGCAGGTCTGAAGGTCGAAAGTCGAAAGTCTCTCCGGACAACGCCGCGAGCTGCCTATCAACACTGGCTGGGACAACACCGCTGCTTCCACACAAGTGACCTGCGACCTGCGACCTGCGACTTTCAGACCTTCGACCATCATCGGCAATCAGGTACAATTCTCTGATTGGACGCCAGATGTGGTGTTCAGCAGCACGGTTGAAGTGGAGCGATAGTGACAGACGGCGAGACCAACACACTACCGGTGATGTCAGCACGGGCGCAGCGCCGCCAGGACCGGCCGCGCGAGGAAGTCACGCTCGCGGTGGACACGATGGCGCACGGCGGCGCGGTGCTGGGCCGGCTCGATGGGCGTGTCGGGCTGATTGACGGCGCGATTCCGGGCGAGGAAGTGCGCGCAGCCGTGCGCCGGGGTAAGAAGGATTTCTTTGAGGCCGACACGATCGAAGTGTTGCGGGCCGCCCCCGAGCGCGTCACGCCGCCCTGCCCCTACTTCGGCCCATGCGGCGGCTGCCAGTGGCAACACATTGACTACTCGGCGCAGCTGCGTTTCAAGCGCGATGTCGTCGCGGAACAGTTGCGCCGGATCGGGCATCTGTCGCTCGACATCGCAGCGGTCCACAGCGCCGATCCGTGGGGCTACCGGCACAGCGCGGCGATCGCGCTCGGCCACGCCGCCGGCTTCCGCTCGCGCCACACCCGCTGGGAAATCGAGCTGCACGAATGCCTGATCGCGCACCCGGCCATCACCCGCCTGCTCGATGACCTGAATGGACTGATCGCGCGCGGCGACATCATCAACTTTCGCGGCAAGGTCTGGCTCGAAGTCAAGGTCGTTCACCCCACGGGCGACCCCACCGAACCGGCCATCCAGGCCATCTTGAAGGGCATCGCGGGCATTGACCCCGAAGATCGGCCCGACCTGCTGACCGCGCTGGCGCGAATCGCCGCCCTGCCCAATGTCTGGAGCCTTGCCTTCCGGCGCGCGAAGGGCGCGACCGTGCCGGTCAAAGGGCCGCTCCGCGCGCCCGTCAACGTCGCCGGCCACGTCTACCAGTTGCCAGCCGGGTCATTTTTCCAAACGAACCTCGGCCTGCTGCCGGAACTCCTGGCGCGAGTCACCGCGCTCGCCGCGCCATACCAGGCCGGCGCCATCGCCGACCTCTACTGCGGCGTCGGCCTCTTCGGCCTCTGGCTGGCGCGTGAATACCCGCAGGCAGCGATCGTCGGCATCGAGGTTGACCCGCTGGCGATTGACGCGGCTGAGGCGACCGCGCGTGAGTGGGGACTGGCAAACTGCCGCTTTGTCGCGCGCCCGGCCGAGCGCGCGTTGAGCGAATTGCCCGCCGTTGACGCCGTCATCGTTGACCCGCCGCGCTCCGGCCTCGACGAAAAACTGCTGCGCGCCCTGATCGAGCGCGGCCCACAGGGTTTCATCTACGTTTCCTGCGAGCCGGCCACGCTCGCGCGCGACCTGGCCATTCTGACCGACGGCGGCTACACGGTGCAGTCCGTGGAACTCTTCGACTTCTTCCCCCAGACCTACCATATTGAATCACTGGCATATCTGACGAAACGGGGCACGGGGAACGCGGAGCACAGCATAGGTACACGGGATGACTGATCAGCCGCCGGAACAGGCACAGGAGCCGAACAACGCCACTCCGCACTCCGCACTCCGCATTCCGTGCACGCTCATTCTGGCTTCGGCGTCGCCGCGCCGGCGCGAGATCCTGGCTCGCCTGGGACTGTCGTTCGTGGTCGTGCCCAGCGATGCCGAGGAAGTCGTGCCGGAAGGCTTGTCTCCAGCGGCGGTAGCGCAAGCGCTGGCCGACAAAAAAGCCCTGGTCGTCGCGCGGCGCTATCCAGATGCCACGGTGATTGGTGCAGATACCGTCGTCGCGCTGCCCGGCCCGCCGCCGTGCATCTTCGGCAAGCCCCGCGACGACGCCGACGCGACGGCGATGCTGCGCGCCCTGCGCGGGCGCTGGCACGAGGTCTCCACTGGTCTCGCCGTGGTGCGCGACAGGGAGATGTGGCGCGATACCATCACCGCCGCCGTGCGAATGCGCGCGTACACCGACGACGAAATCGCCCGCTATATCGCCAGCGGCGAGCCACGCGACAAAGCCGGCGCCTACGCGGTGCAGGGACTTGGCGGCGCGCTCGTCGCCGCAATGCGCGGCTCCGAGCTAGCGGTGGTCGGCCTGCCGCTCCGCCACCTCGCCGAACTCCTGCTCGCCAGCGGCGTCGAACTACCGATCGAGCCGGCGGCGATCGTTGACGCCTGGCGGCCGTTCTGAACTTCCTGCTCTATCACCATCTCAATTGAATCTTATCAGACGATGGGGATAGGTCGCGAGCAGGCCGGCAATATGCTGCAATCTTAGACCAGTGCCCACGCGTCAACCAGGTGACAGTCATTCGGGCAGCTGAATTGCGCCATCTTCCCCAAGCGGAAAGTACGGATTCCAGGCGACTTCCCACGGATACCCGTCTGGGTCGGCGAAATAGCCAGAATAGCCGCCCCACTCCGCTTCGTGCGCGGGCTTCAACAGCGTGGCGCCGGCCGTGACGGCCTCGGCCAGGATTACGTCAACTTGCTCTCTGGTGGCGACATTATGCGCCAACGTGATCCCGCCGAAGCCGCTGCCCTCGGGCGCGAGGTGAGCATCCGCCGCCAGCGCAACGCGCGGATAGAGCGCCAGCGCGACGCCGCCCGTCCGGAAGAAGGCGACATCGCCACCACTTGCGCTGGAGAGCGGCCAGCCGAGTCCATCGCGGTAAAAGCGCAGCGCCCGCGCCAAATCGGCGACCCCGAGTGTCACCAGGCTGATGCGCGCGTCCATATGCCCCCTCGCCCCAGTTGGCTTAGCCGGCTCACGCGGAGCACTGAGCCGTTCAGCGAACATCACTCGCCGGTGAAACGCGGCGGGCGGCGCTCCGCGAACGCGGCCAGCCCTTCGGCATAATCGCGCGTGGCGTCGAGCGGCCGGCGCACTTGTTCGGCGTAGTCCAGCGCGTCACGCTCCGGCAGGTCGAGCGCGCGCCCGAGCGCCTGCTTGACCGCGCGCACGGCCAGCGGCGCGGCGGCCCGAATCTGTTCCGCCAGCTCCGCCACCACCTGATCGAGTTCAGCGAGGGGCACGACGCGCTCCACTAGCCCGCAGGCGAGCGCCTCGCGCGCGTCAATCCGCCGCCCGCTGAAGATGAGTTCGCGCGCCTTGCCGGCGCCGACCACGCGCGGCAGGCGCACGGGTCCGCCCGCGCCGGGGAAGATGCCGATCCGCACTTCGGTCAAGCCGAAGACCGCGTCGTCCGCCGCCAGCCTGATGTCGCAGGCGAGCGCCAGTTCCAGCCCACCGGCCAGCGCGTAGCCACGGATCACCGCGACAACCGGCATCGGTAGCGCGGCGAGCGCGTCGGCCGCCGCCGCGATCAGCGCCGTGTGCGCGCCGCGTTCCTCCGGCGTCAGCGTCGCGCGCTCCTTCAGGTCCGCGCCGGTGCAAAAGGCGCGCTCACCTGCGCCGCGCAGCACGACTACACGCACATCCGCCCGCGCCGCCAGCTCGCGCGACGCCGCCAGCAACTCCGCCGCCAGCCCGCGACTCAGCGCGTTGAGCGCCTCCGGCCGGTTCAGCGTCAGCGTCGCCACGTCATCAGTGATATCCGTCAGCAGCGATGCAGTCATGCTATCTCCGAAGCAGGTTTTGTTCAAAGCCGGCAATACCGACAACAGCGAAGGCGAGCGCTAGGGGCGCGGCGCGACGGTGGTAGACCGGGGCAAGGATGGTTGCCTGGTGGGGGGCTGATTCTGTGTCTGCTCTGAGCTAACGCTGATTTTGCAGTATGCATTGCTATGGCTTACGTCCGCTGGCCATGAAGCCGGTGATGGCGCTGAAGAACTGCCCTGCGCGATCGGCTCCTTCCAACGAGGCGAGCCAGCCAGCAGCTGTCTCCGCCGTGAGAAGTTCCTGCTGCTGTGCCAGTTCGACCAGCGTGCGCAGGTGGAAGATTTCGGCAGCCACTGCAAAGTCCGTCAGCACCACCGTATCGGCCAGGATCGTCACTTCCTGCAGGCCGGCTGCCTGGAAGAGGCCATAGAGCTGCCGCCCCATCTGGCCTTGGCGGGTGTTGTCACAGATGAGGTGGGTCAACGTGCGCGAGATAGCCACGTCGGGCGTGGCGATGGCAAGGGTGTCCCAGTCGGGATCCATGACGACGATCTGGCCGCCCGGGCGGGTCACCCGGATCAATTCGGTGAGCGCCTGCCGTGGATCAAGCAGATGGATGAAGACGCGCTCGGCCCGGCAGCCGTCGAACGTCGCCTCAGCAAACGGTAACTGGTAGATATCAGCCACCTCGAAGGTCGTGTTCGTGTCGGTCGCGCTACGGCGCTGCGCCTCGGCGATCACGTCCTCCCGAAAGTCTATACCGATCACTCGTCCGGTCGGCCCGACGAGGCGCGCTAACGCGCGGACGTCGTCGCCGGTGCCACACCCGGCGTCCAGCAGGGCATCGCCTGCCCGCGCTGCAAGGAGCGCATAACTTTTCTGCTTGAGGCGCTGCGCGGCGTCTTGCGCTGTCACCGTATCGAGGTAGTACATACTGGCCTGGGTGTAGGTGGAAGCTGCTGCCTGTGCTGAGGACTGTTCCATAACGAGCCTCCTTCTTCCAAGCGCGACTACCACGGCGACGAAGGACAAAGACGCTAGATCCCGGATGACAGAGGTCAGACGTCAGGGGCTACGGTACTGGTCAGCAGGCAGTGTGCTACAATCAACGCCGCGCCACCACTATCATCTACCATCTGACATCTATCATCTTCGTCCTACAACGTCTCCACCCGCAGCAGATTCGTCCGGCCGACGACGCCAATCGGCACGCCCGCGACCATGACGATGCGGTCGCC
>DASUBC010000453.1:0-4785 GCA_035763465.1 Thermomicrobiales bacterium | reverse complement strand
GCTGCTCGGCCTGGTGCTGACCTACAACCTGCTGACGATCGCTGCGGTCGCCTTCGGCGCGTGGGCGATGTATCTGCTCGCGCTCGACGTCACCGGCTCGCGACCCGGCGCGCTGGTCGCGGGCGCGCTCTTTGGCTTCGCGCCGCTCCAGGCATCCCTGCTCAACCTGGGGCAGATGGAGTACGTCAACATTGGTTTCCTGCCGCTCTCCATCCTCTTCCTGCTCCGCTTACGCCGCGCCGGGCCGCGCTGGACACCGCTGGTCGGCGCGGTCCTCGGCGTGCTCACCATCCTCTCGTCGTGGTATCAGGGGATGTTCCTGGCGCTGTTCAGCGTCTGTTTTATCGCCTGCGAAGTGCTGCTATTCGCCTGGCGGCGCCGGTGGCACACCCTGCGCGACTTCAGTGTGCGCCTGGCCGTCTGGGGTGGGGCGCTGCTCGTGCTCATCGCGCCCGTGCTGCTGCCAACCATCCGGCTGGCGCGCGGTAGCAAGTTCGCCGAGGTCACGCGCACGACCATCGCGTATAGCGCGCTCGGGCTGTTCGATGCGTTCCGCCCCGACCGGCTCAATCCACTTTTCGGCGCGCACCGCGCGATGGTGGCCTATTCGCTGGGCTATCTGGCGATCCTGCTGGGACTGCTGGGGCTGTGGCGCGTGTGGCGGCGCGGCATCTTCTGGGCGCTGGTGGTCGTCCTGTTCTACCTGCTGGCGTTGGGGCCGTTCTTGCGGATCGGCGCGCGGCAGTGGGATCTCCCCTTCTTGCCCTACAACCTGCTCTACCGCCTGCCGATGGGCAACATTGCGCGCGTGCCGCTGCGCTTCCTGATCGTCATTACCATTGCCCTCAGCATTCTCGCGGCCTGGGGCGTCGGCTGGCTGGTGCAGGCGCTGGCGCGGCGCTGGCCCCAGCGAGCCACACTGGCGAGCACCCTGGCGACCGGCGCGATCCTGGCGCTCGTGCTGGCTGAGCTCTTCCCCGCGCCCCGGCCAACCGCCGCCACCGCAATCGAGCCGTTCTACACAACCCTCGCCGCTGGCCCGCCCGGCGCAGTCTACGAGCTGCCCTACGACGACCGGGCGCTGGCGATGTATCACGCCACCGCGCACAAGCGGCCGGTCATCGGCGGCTACGTCTCGCGGCCGGTGCCCTATCCACTGCTCAATGGGGTCGCGGTCATTAGCGAACTGCGGAACCGTTCCGACCAGTTGCTCCAGCAGTTGCAAGAGCCAGATATTGTCCAGCAGCCGCCGCTCTACACCCAGGCGGTCGCGATCTTTGATGCGTACGACATTCGCTACGTCATCCTGCGCCGCGATTCACCACTCGCCACCGAACATCCCGACCAGATGGCGACCCTGATCGCGGCCCTCAACCTGACGCTGCCCCGGCAACTGATCGTCTACGACCAGGGGCCGCTGCTGGTGTACCAGATTCCGCACGAGGCGCGCACCGGCGCCGTCACCGGACTCGGTTCCGGCTGGTACGCTCTGGAACGCCGCGCCGACACTGGCCAGCAATTCCGCTGGGCCAACGGCGACGCCGTCATGCCGGTGACGCTGCTCGATTCCGCGCCGCGCACCGCTACTATTTCCGCGACGATCTTCAGTTACGCCCGCCCGGCCACCGTCGAACTCTGGCTCAACGATCGTCTGCTGACCACCGTCACGGCGACACCCGCCGCGCAGCAGATCACCGTCACGGCGCCGCTCACACACGGCGACAACGAACTGCACTGGCGGGCGCGCGAAGCGCCGGTGCAGCCGAGCGCGTTCAACGGCACGCACGACAATCGCTTCCTGAGTTTTGCCCTGGCCGATGTGCGGGTGACGCTGCCCTGAAGCGCGACTGTGCGGGATTACTTCGGCACGAACGTGTAGTCGCCCGTGCGCCGGTAGTTGGCGAGGATCGCGTCAACGAGCGGGTCGCCCCAGAGCTGGCGAAGTTGTTCGTCGGTCTGACTGCGCGGTATCAGGATGAGTGGGTATTTCCGGGCAGCGACATTTGCGATGATCCCGTCGTCGTGCCAGTACCCCTGCTCGCGCACAAATGTCGCCAGGAAATTGTCGTCAATGACGGCTGGCCGGTTGAGCATCGCCATGTAATTGACGTCGTCGCTCAGGATCGGGTCGGGGGTCTTCTCGACCAGCGCCAGAACATCGTTTTTGTAGGCATCGGTGACGTACGGGCGCGTCGGGACATACTTCCCGACTACCAGCAGCGTGTAGGTCTGATAGGTGTAGAACACGAGCAGCGCGAGGAGCGCCGCGCCCAGCACCGGCGCCAGCGGTGGGCGACTGATGAGTAGCGTGCCGACCGCGAGCGCCGCGCCGAGACCGATCGCCAGGCAGAGTTCGACGAAATAGTTCCGCGCGCCGCCTTCCGAGCCGACGGTGGCGAACGTCAGCAAAGCAATCAGCGGATAGTACGTCAGGGCGGAGCGCGGGCGGCGCCAGACGCCCCACAACGCATAGGCCACAGCGGGAACCAGTAACGGCCAGTGGATGAAGAACATCTTACTGGCGAGCGAGTCGAAGCGGTCCTGGCGCCAATCACGGCCCAGGTTGTAAAGCACCAGATGCTCGAAGAGCGTCGGTCCGCTCACCAGCCAGAGCGCGCCGAGCACCACCAGCACGATCCCAGCCACGCTCGCGACCAGGGTCAACAGGGTTCGCCAGTCCCGGCGCAGCGCGGCAATCATCGCCGCGACCAGCGCGAAGCCCACCGATTGCTTCGTCAGCACCGCCAGCGCGAAGCAGACTCCGGCGGCGACGGCGCCGGCCCGGTCGCGCCGCACTTCAAAGACCATCAATCCCACGGCCGCCAGCGCCAGCGCCAGCATATCCGGCTTGGCGATGGAAAGCTGCTGGAAAACCGGCACCGTGCAGATGAAAGCGGCCCCGCCCAACGCCCCGGCGGCCACGCGCACCCAGCGCGACCCTGGCAGTGCCGCGTACGCCGCCACGCCACCGGCGACCGCCGCCACCAGCCCGGCCAGGAGCGAAATCGCGCGGCCGGTCGGATAGGCGGGCGGGCCGGGTTTCAACGTCCAGACCAGGTAGTAGATGGGGGGATAGTTGCCGCCGACGAAGCTGTCGGTCTGCTGCGGCCCATACAGACGGCGGAAGCCGGCGAGCAGGCCCTGATTATTCAGCAGGCGGCTCTCCAGCACCATCGTGGACTCGCCACCGTGCAACTCGAAAGGCCAGCGGACGAGGTCAGCCGCCATCCAGAGATAGTAGATGGCGCGCGCGCACAGGGCACAGGCCACTAGCGCGAGGAGAATCTGGAGAGCCAGGCGGGCTTTCGCGGCGAGATTCACGCGAGACCGCACGGCGAGATCGGTCGAACTTGTGACCACCTGTTAGCAACGCTCCTCGGCAGTATGTACGGACGAGTCGGTAGACGGTAGTTCCTCTCGATGAGGCGGTGCTAATTAATCAGCGCCAGGCTTGGGATGAGGACTACCGTCTATCGTCTAGCAACTACCGCCTACCGGAAGTAGCATATGCTACACTGTACCCCCGAGACAACTCCATGACGGACGGCAAGACCAGTGCGAGACAGGGGCAACGTGAGCAACGCGAACTTTGGCGCGGCGTATTTCGAGCAGCAAATCGCCAAATCGGACGCCGCGCTCGCCTGGCAATACGACCGGATGTTGCGTTTCGCGCGCGTGCGCCTGCGCCAGCAAACCCGTGTGCTCGATGTCGGTTGCGGCGCGGCTCCCGGCCTGCGCTATCTGCGCCAGCGCGGCGTGACGGCGGTCGGTGTGGACGTCTCGGCGGCGGCGCTGGCGGCGGCGCGCGCACTGGCGCCGGACGCGGCGCTGGTGCGCTGCGACCTGGAACAGCCGCTGCCTTTCCAAGATGGCCAGTTCGACGCGGCGCTCCTCAGCGAGCTGGTCGAGCATATCGCGGCGCTGCCGGCGCTGCTGGCGGACCTGCGCCGCGTGCTGCGTCCCGGCGGCGCGCTGGTGCTGACGACGCCAAATCTCTGGGACGTGCGGCGGCTGGTCGGTGCGCTCGGCGGCCCGACATGGTCCGGCTGGCGCGACCCCACGCACGTCAACCTGCAAACGCCACAGACATTGCGCCGGCACCTGGAGCGTGCGGGCTTCCGCTCCGTGCGTGTACGGGCGGGCTGGAAGCCGGCCGCGCGGGTTGGCGGCCGGCGGCTACCGGTGCGGCTCGCCGTGCCGTATCCACCGCTGATCGGCAACGGGCTGCTGGCCGGCGGGCGGGCCTGAGCGATGGCGGACCGAGCGTCGCGCGCGGCGGTCGCGCCGTCCAGCCTGGCGATGGCATCCCACACACGCACGCCACACTCGCTGCCTACGTCGTTGGAGGCGCTCGCGACGCGCTGGGCCGCGCCGCTACTGGCGGCGCTGATTGTTCTCTACACCACGATCTTCACCGGCCTCAATATCTACCGCACACGCGCCCTGCGTCAGGGCTTCGATTTCCTCGTCTACGAACAGCCGATCTGGAACACGGTCCACGGTCGCCCCTTCGCGCAATCCATGTATGCCTTCGCGCCGACCCACCTGGGCGTAGACCTCGTCTGGTTCGAACTGTGGATTGCGCCCTTCTACGCGCTGTGGCAATCGCCCGTGACCCTCTTCGTGCTGATCTCGCTCGGCGCCGCGCTGGCGACGATCCCGCTCTACCTGATTGCGCGTGAACGACTCAGCTCGGCCGCGCTGGGCTTACTCTGCGCGGCGCTCTACCTCGTCTACCTGCCGGTCGGGACGATCACGCTCGATGAATTCCAGCCGCGCCTCTTC
>DASUBC010000452.1:0-3855 GCA_035763465.1 Thermomicrobiales bacterium | reverse complement strand
GGAGTGGTTCGCCAGGTCGGCCAAAGACGCGGCCACGCTCGCGCAATGGTGGCGCGATATTGATGTGCTGCTCGACAGCACGCACCGCAACCTCTTCGAGACGATCGAGTGGCTAGGCGAGCAGGGCGTGCTGGTCGTCGCCGCGGCGGGCAACGACTACAACGGAAGCGGCTACCGCGCCGAACCGCGCCTGCCGGCCGCCTACGACTCCGTGCTGGGCGTGGCGGCGGTGAACCGGCAGACGCAGCCGGCCAACTTCTCCAACCGGGGCGACCGCGCGGTCTACGGCAACGGCGTGGCGGTCTTCGGCGGCAGTCGCGGCGCGCTGGCGTCGGGTCGCGCGGCGGAGGAGCAAGACAAGATCATCGGCATTTTCAGCGCGGAGGAATTCCCGCTTGGGGCGGTGGCGAACAAGACCGGCTGGGGCTACTGGGCGGGCACGTCGTTCGCCACGCCGGTCATCAGCGCCATCGCCGCGAATCTCTGGTCGGCGCACTCTGGAACCACGATCGCGCAATATGGCCCCCCGCAACTGATCTGGGATGTCCGCCAGTATGTCTCCCAGGCGGAGAACCCGCTGGAAGTCTGGGCCATCAAAGCGGAGCAGCGACCGCGCTGAACGAGGCAGGTAGGCGAGCAGTACCTGGCTCCTAGCGCGGTGCTGATGAGAGCCACCCCGGATTGAAATCCGGGGCTAGGGGCTGCGGCCACAAAGTCCCTCCGGGACTGGGTTCAATACAGCGCCGGGATTGGTTGCTGGCGCAGCGGCTGACCCGCCCTCGTCCCGCAAGAGACTTGAGGCCGCAACCCGGCTCGCGCGCGTGGCTGCATAGGCATTACTCGCTCTCATGATGCGTAGACGGCTCTCACCCCCACTCGCTACGCTCGCATTACCTCTCGTGCAGTGCGGGCGTCGCGAGCGAAGGTGGGGGTAATCCTCGTCATTCGCCGCTGACGATGTCCGCGCCGACGAGCTTCAGGGCGCCATTCTCCCAGCCGACATCGTAGACGCCGTGGTAGTGCTGGACCGTGCCATCGGTTTGCCGGGCGGTGAGCCGGACATGGACGTGGACGGGATAGGGGTTGTCGCCGGTGGCAGCCTGGCCGAGGGCGAAGATTTGGACGTGCTGGGTGGTGGCGTAGCCGGCGGCGAAGGTGTCGAAGGGCTGCGTGGCTTGAAGTTGCTGGCCGAGCAGGTTGTAGGCGGCCTGGTAGTCGTGTGCGTTGATCGCGCCGTAATACGCGAGGACGACGTTGACCGCCACTTCTTCCGGCTCGGTGATCTGGAAGGCGCCGACGCTAAGATTGGACGGATAGCCGGGACCATTGCAAGGCGGCGCGCCGCCGCTCACTGGTTGCCCCTGCGGGTCGAGGATTGACGCGCTGACCTGGCCGCCGTCGGCGAAGGTCACCAGCACAGATGCCGCACCTGTTCTAGCCCCGCACCAGTTGCTCCAGCGCAGGGGCAGGCGCGCGCGCTGGCCGCGTTCGATGCCGATGGTGGCGACCGGGGCGCTAGGGCCGTCCGTGTTGGTATTGACCTGGAGCGGGTCGCCATTCTGATCGAGCAGTTGCACCGTTGGCTGGCCGCCGAGGGCGCAGGGCGCGGCGCCGTTGTTGTAGACAAACATGCCGCCAGCGAGCGAACCGGCTGCGCCCTGCCAGAAGACGCTGCCGCTCAGGTTCGCCGCCCGGCATGGTGCGACGAGCTGGGTCTGGTCGCGATTGAGGATGTCCCGCCCGAATTGACCCAGCTCGATGTTGTAGGGCGGCTGGTTTTCGGGGTGCTCCTCGAAGCGCGCCCGCTCGAAGTATTGCACCGTGTAGGTATTGCCGTCTTCGAGTTGTTGGGAGAGCGGCTCGCTGATCGGATAGCCGAACTGCGCCAGACCGCCGTTGGCATTCCAGTAAGCAAGGAACGGCCCGCTGACGTTGTGTCCAGTCGTGGCGAAGTAGCGGGTGCCGCTCGCTGGTTCCGGCTGTGGTGGCGCGGGCGGATCGGCGGGATGGATGTCGCGTCCGAACTGGCCCAGCAAGACGTTGTAGGGCGCGCGGTTCTCCGGATGGTACTCCAGGCGCACGCGCTCGAAATACTGGACGGTGTAGGGATGGCCGTCTTCCAGCACCTCGACGCGCTCATCGGTCAGCGGGTACCCATTGCGCGCCAGGCCGCCGTGGTCGGTCCAGTATTGCAGGAAGAGACCGGCGATACAGTGCCCGGTCTGGACAAAGCAGATCAGGTTCGCTGCTGTCTCGTCAGCGCGTACCGATGTAGCCCCGCCAGGAGACAGAATCAGCGTACCGAGAGCGAGTGTGGCGACGAACAGGCTGCCCCAGCGCAGGAGTGATCGCGGCATTGTGCTGGCTTCCTTTCAGGCGGGCAATGCAACCCCGCCTGAAAGGAGAACGCCTGAACGCGCCGGGCGTTGTGGCGTTATCACGGCGCGGGATGCGCGGGAGGCAAAGTAGCGTGGCGTTGAACAAGCCTGTCGGCGTTTAGCGTCTGTCGCGCGAGGAGGGCAAGAACCGCCAGCGCCAGAGCTGCCACCAGCGGCCCACCGGCGCATTACCAGGGACGACAGCGCAGAGTGCGCCGAGACCGCACGCCATGGGCATGGCGAGCACGATGGCGCGGCTGAGGGGATACTGATCCACGCCGCCGAGCGTCGCGATGAGCGCCAGGCCCTGCGTGACGGAGAGTAAGGGACGGCTGACGTCGCGCAGATCAAAGCGGCGGCGGAGGCGCAGCCAGCGCCCCGCCGCGAGACCGATCGCGAGCGCCGCTAGAGCCGCGAGGAAGGCAAGCAGAGTTGTTCCAGTCAACATTGTTCCACACTCGATGATCGTATTGCATATCGCAGCAGTTAGTCACCACACCACCTGCTGATCACACATTTAACGACGAAACACGCCTGGTATCACCAATTATGTAGCCTCAATTCTCTGAGCCGCGCACATGCCACGGGGTGGGAGCTGGTCGGCGGGAGGCGGTGGTTCCTCGCCAGGAGGCAATGCTATTCTGCAAGCAGCGTGCCCAGGATGAGCAACCACCGCCGTTGCGCTGTATCATCTCCGGTGACTGAGGGTTGCGGGCGCTGAAGAGGAGGACGCATGAGCAACGACACTGAGCATGAACCCCTACCCCTTTACATGGTGACGCATGACGGCCCGCTCGCAGTGAATGACAATGAGCCAATCGCTTCGCGCCATGCCGCCATCCCGGAGCCGGGCGACTGGCATGAAACGCTGATTGAAGCGACGCAACACCAGGCCGAGGCAATCGCCCGCATCGTCAATGTGCTGGAGATCGCGGTGGCGCTCCCTGGTCGTTTCGTTGGTGACGACGGCGCCGTTATCGAGGTGGCGTCCGATGGGACGTGGCATCGCCCGACGCACGTTCATGACCCCAACGCGCCGGCAAATTAGGCCAGCAGGAACGTTTGACGCTAATGTGGCGGGCGCCAGTCGTTGGCCCGGCGCCGGTTGATTGACCAGGCCAGCCAGGCGCGCAGGCCGCCGGGGCGGCGCCAGCCCGCGCGGCCCGCGCCACGATAGCGTGCAAATGCCCGCAGCACATACTCCTGGCGCGTCAGGCGGCCGTTGGGGTCGGGTACGGCGAAATGCTCGTAGTCCGGCTCGGGACCGTAGATTGTCGCGGCGACCGCTTCGGCGAAATCTTCAAAGCGGCTGGCTGCCGCGTACCATGAGGCGCGTGGACCGGGCAGGCGCGTGAGTTCGCGCGAAAGCCGGTAGCCCGCTTGCTGGTCCCAGGCATGGGCCAGTTCATGGACGATGTTGCGCCGCCCGGCCGTCTCACCATATTCATAGGTCCAGCAGTTCGCGGTCAGCACGCGG
>DASUBC010000451.1:0-3664 GCA_035763465.1 Thermomicrobiales bacterium | reverse complement strand
GTCAGTTGCCCCGGCCCGCTCGCGAAACGCGCGCTATCCACCAGTTCCACCCAGGGCTGCGCCTCTCGGTGCAAGGTCACAACCCGCCGCAGCGATTGCAGGTCCGCCGCCGGGCCATACGCGCCGCGCAACTCCAGCGCGAGGACGTCTGCCTCGTCGTCAGCGCGGTGTTCCAGCACCGCCGCGCCATAGTCCTTGCCCGTCAATTGCGCCTGTCCGTTCGGCACGGGGACGGAGTGGCCGGCCGACGCGTTCACGATATGGTCATAGCGTTCGGGGCCGAAGTAGGCGCGTGTGTAGCGCCCGCGACCAGGGTCGGCGATCACCGACTCGCCGTTGACCTGCACGATGATGGCGCCCACGTCGTTCTGGTTGTGCATTTCGCCGTTGTGGCCGCCCTTCGCGGCCAGCGTGAGCGCGGCGGGATCGCCAGGGTCGGCGCGGGCGATCATCCACTGCATCCCGCTGAACCAGTCGTGGCGCGCGGGCACGAAGCGCCCGGCGGCGGCGGACGGCGAACGCCAGAAGAGATCGCGAAGCCGCCAGGCGAAGTCCGACCGGCCAGGGCCAGGCTGGTCGCCGGCTAGCGTCGCCAGGCCGGGGAGCGCCAGCCGTTGGGCCAGGTAGTGCAGTTGCGCCGGCACATAGGCGATATTCTGGTCGCAGTCGGAGAAGTTGACGTAGCGCCCAGGACTGAGGATGGTCCGCAACGGATAGGCCGCGATCTCGCGCAGGTGATAGCCCGCCAGAAAATCTACCTGTCCCCCCGTGCGGTGCGCCACCAGGTGAGCCAGGATCGTGTAGAAGCCGAAGCCGTAGGACCAGTAGCCCGGCCCCTCCGACGAGCCGCCATCGGGGTCGAAGGTGGCGAGATAGTCGTCCAACGAACGCGCGGCGCGCGCGACGATTTCCGCGAGCCGGGCGGGGTCAGGCTCCAGGTAGAGCGCCGCGCCGGCGACCCCGGCGTTGCAGACCGCCGTCCAGTTGTTGACCGTCCGCTCATGCGAATTGTACAGCCACCAGAAGTCGTGACGCATCAGGTAGGGTGTCAGGCAGCGGCGCTCGACCTCGTAGCGAATCCGGGCGCCGAGCGCGGCGTCCAGCTCGGCGCCCAGCAGCAGATCGAGTTCCGCCAGCTGGAGCGCGGTCATCGCGGTAGTCAGCTCGATGATGGGCTGCGCCATGTCGGTGAGGTCGTGCTGTACGGCGGGAAGCGCCCAGCTGCTCTCCTCGCAGAAGGCCCAGGCGACGTCGAGCAACGGGTCGAGGAAGCGCCCCTGGTATTCGAGGCATTCGGCGAGCGCCAGGTTACCGAGCATCTCCCACCGGCGGTTGCGCGGCTGTTCGTGCCCTTCGCGCTGGCCCGTGCGCCGGAATTCGAGGTAGAGCGTCGCGGGCAGCGCGGGGATGGGACTGCGAGCATCCTGCTCTGCGCGGGCGATGATCGCCGCCGCACGCTCGGGATCGCCGTCGCGGACCGCCTGCCAGGCGGCGCGGTCGGCGGCCGGCGGGAACGGTGGAGACGCTGCGGCAGAACGCAGCGCGTGTTCGATATCAATGGCGTTGTAGCGACTGAGCATGGCGTCTCTCCCCGGCCAGGGCCGGCGGCGACAGCGCCGCCGGCAACCGTCGCCGCCTGGTCACGTAGCGGAACTGCGTCCACTACTCGAAGTAATACTGGCAGGTATTGGTCGGCGCCGGGTTGATATACGGGCCGCCCGTCGAGAACATGGTCTTCGGCACGTTGTGGAAGTTGTTCTTGACGACGCCATAGCCATTGCTCGGCAGGCTGATGCCGATCACCCAGAATTGTTCCTGGGCGATGGCGAGAATTTGTTTCATGAAGTCGGCCTGCTTCGCGGGGTCAGCGGTTGACTGGAGCTGGTCATAGAGCGCCTGCTGCTGCTTGATCGCGTCGGGCGGCTCTTCCGGCGGCGTCTGCGCGCCCGCGCCCGAGCGATTGTAATACCAGGTGGACCAGGCGGGCGCCCAGAAGTCAGAGTCCACGCTCATCGGCAGATACCAGTAGGGACGCAGGTAGGCATCCTTCAGGCCGCTATCGCCGCCCCAGATCACCGCATCGTGTTCGTTCGCATCTTTGCGGGTGAAGAGGAGCGCGCGGTCTTCGTTCTTCATCTGCGCGTCAATGCCGACCTGCTGCCAGTAGCCCACGACGAGTTTCAGCGCATCGGGCCAGGTCGGATCAGAGGCGCCGGCGACTTCGATGGAGATGGTGATGCGCTTCCCATCCGGGCCGAGCCGGAAACCCTGAGCATCCTTCTTGGCGAATGCCTTATCGAGCGCGGCATTCGCCTTGGCGACATCATACTCGGTGTATTGCTTGGCGAGTTGTTCGTTGTAGAAGGGCATCTCCTTGCGTGGGGCGCCCTGCCAGGGTTCACCCTGGCCGACATAGACCGTGTCAATGATCTCCTGGCGCTTGATGGCGTAGGAGAGGCCGATGCGGAAGTCCTTGTTCTGGAAGACCTGGCGCAAGGTCTGATTCTTATGCGTCAGGTTCAGCCCGATCATCATGGTATTCATACTCGACGGCACGGTTTCGAAGAAGTGGTACTGCCCCTTCTGCTGGTTGTCGGTGAGGACCGGCTTGTTCTGGTTCGTGGCCAGATTGCGGTCCTGCATGTCAATCTCGCCATTCGCCGCCTTCAGCACCAGCGGCTGCGGGTCTTGCAGCACGTCGTAGTTGACCTTGTCAATGTACGGGAGCTGGTTTCCGGCCGTATCTACCTTCCAGTAGAACGGATTGCGCTCGCAGGTGACGCGGTTGCCCGTGCCGTAGGGCGTGGTGATGATCCAGGCATTGAGGACCGGCAGATCGGGATTGCTGTATACCGCGTTGTAGGAGGTGCCGGGGACACTGGCGCCCTTGAGTTGAAAGAGTTTGACCCAGTCGGCGGCGTTGTTCTCCTTCATCAGCTGGTCGAGTTTGGCCGCGTCGGCGTACTTCTTATGGAACTGCTTCAGGTAGTGCGCGGGGTATTGTGTCGGTGGGTTACCTGTAAAGCCGCTCGCCAGGTTTTGCAGGAAGAGACCATTCGGGTTGGGGAAACTGAACTTGACGGTATTTTGGTCAACTTTCGTCACCACGCCGGGCTTGCCGCCGGTGGTTAGCCAGGCGCCGATGCCACCGGGCGAGAGTTCCTTATTCAGCGCGACGTCCTCGTACCAGAACATGATGTCGTCGGCGTCGAAGGGCTGACCGTCCGACCATTTCATCCCCTCGCGCAGCTTGAACGTGAACTCTTTGGCGTCGGGACTGGCGGTGTACGACGCGGCGACGTTCGGGACGATCTCCTTCCAGTCGGGATCAACGCGCACCAGGAACTCGTAGCCAATTGTGCGGAGCAGCAAGGCGGTATCCCCACCGCCGACGAGCGCCATCCGCCAGGTGCCGCCGTACTTCCCGACCTTTTCCACCGGGGTGATGACCATCGGGTTCTTCGGCACCCGCTGGACGACGGCCGGCAGCTTGCCGGACTTGACCTGATCGGCCAGCGCAGGTGCGTCCTGGAAGGAGGTCGGCACGTTCGCAGCGGAGGACGAGGAGGACGAGGAGGACGAGGCGCTGGCGGCGGGACTGCCGCTGGCCGCCGGCGTGCCGCCGCTCGGCCGGGCGGTGGCGGCTGCGGTTGTGGTGGCCGCA
>DASUBC010000450.1:0-5188 GCA_035763465.1 Thermomicrobiales bacterium | reverse complement strand
CAGCGTGATCGCCCAGTTGAGCAAGAGCAGGATGGCCGTCGAACTGATTGCCGTGACTCCCAGGAGCCGCGCTACCTGCTTCGGCCTGGTCGTAAATGTGGGCCCACCAATCGTTCGTGGTGCGGTCGAGACCGATTGCGATTCCACCGTGAGTCTATCCCTTCAGACAGGCGACAACTACTCTGGCGCCGGTCATCTCAGCGTGATGGACCGCTACCAGCGCGTCGCCCAGCGGATGCGTAACGGAAGCCGCCGCTCACAGCCATCATTCACAGCCATCATAATGAAACAAGCGTCGTGAAAACAATCATACAATGGTCCGGGGTTGCTTTACCGAAAGTCCCGAAACAATACGAGATGATAGATGGTAGATGAGAGATGTCAGTGGGTTTGGATCAGCACGGCGACCGTCTGCCAGCGTAAGGTTCATCCAGAGCGACTCACGATACACGACTCACGCACTCACGACTCCGAACTGGTACACCAGACAGGAATCAGGACCATTGGCCCATTGCTTCGGCCACCGCCGGTCGGGTACACCTGAGTTGAAGCAGCGTGGGCATGTGGGGAGCACAAGCGGTCAATGAGGCTGTTGCCGGCACAATCGAGCGAGCTGGCCGCGCGCCCAACAGCGCCCGCGCGGCAGGTGGTTGGCCTGGCGCGTTACTGGCCGGTTGCCGGACTAGCGCTGGCGGCCGGCGCCGTCTTGCTGCGCCTGCCCTACCTGGATGTGCCACTCAGCGCGGACGAAGGCGGCTACGCCACCGCCGCCTACTGGTGGGCGCGCGGCGACACGCTCTATCAGCAGATCACCATTACGCGGCCACAGGGCATCTTCGTTGTCTTCCGGCTGCTCGACGCGCTCGGACTCGGTTCACTGCGCGGTATTCATCTCGCGGCAGCGCTGTGGGTCGCGCTGGCGGCGCTCCTGCTGCTCGCCACGGCGGCGCGCGTGTGGGGACGCGGCGTCGGCCTGGGGGCGGCGGCGCTCTTCGCAGCGGCGATGGCGACGCCTTATCTGGAGGGCTACAGCGCCAACGCCGAGCTCTGGATGCTCCCGCCGCTGCTCGGCAGCCTCTATCTCCTGCTACTGGCGGACGAGCGCGGCCATGCCGACCGGCGCGGCCTGGGTCTGCTGGCCGCCAGCGGCGCTCTCGGCATGGTCGCCACGCTCTTGAAGCCGTCGGCGATCGTGGCGCTGCCGCTGGCCGCGCTCTGGCTGCTGCGGCGCTGGCGCGTCGAACGCGCGCCGTGGCGGGCGCTGGCGAGCGCGGAAGTCGCGCTGGCGCTGGGCGCTGGCGCTGGCCTGCTGCCAGCGGTCGTCCACGGCCTGCTGACCGCGCCCGACCGTTATCTCAGCGCCGTCGTCTTCTACCGGCTGGGCCAGGATTCACTCATCAGCGACTCGCTGGCGCATCAGTTCGACTACCTGGCGACGAATTCGCTCTACATCCTGGCGCACCTGCCGCTGCTGCTCCTGGCGCCGTTCGGTTTCGCGCTCGCGGCGCACCGGGGCGACCGGCGCGGGCGCGATCTACTCTGGCTCTGGACGCTGACGGCGCTTGGCGGCACGGCGCTTGGCGGCAACTGGTTCCTGCATTACTACCAGCAACTTTTGCCGCCGCTCGCGGTCGCGGTGGCGCTTGGCGTGCGGTGGCTCTGGCGGTCGCCTCGGATCGCAGTCCGTATACTGGGGCAGGCGTTGACGGCGCTCGGCATAATCGCGCTCGCCGCCGCCATCGTGCTAGCTATGTTCCAGGGTGTTGACCCGAAGACGCTGCCTGAGTGGGAACCGGGCGTCTCCGCCGCCGCGCCGATCGCGGCGTATCTCCAGGCGCATACCGCGCCGGCTGAGACGGTGTATGTCGCCTACGACCATGCCGACATCTATTACCTGTCCCAGCGTCGGCCCGCCGCGTGCTGGCTGCACTTCCGCGAGCTCGGCGGGACACCCGGCGCATTGGACGAGCAATTCGCCCGCCTGGCGAATCCAGCGACCGCGCCGCGCTACATCGTCGAGGCGCAGTCCTTCGACCGCTGGGGCTTCGACGTAACGGGCCGGCTGCGGGCGCTCGTCGCGCGCGACTACCGCTTAGAAACCACGATCGACGGCATCAACCTCTACAGACGCATTGACCGTTGATAAGGGAACGGTTTAACCACGGAGAACACAGAGATCACAGAGAAGAACGGAGAAAATATGATAAAGAAGGTTCCCTCTTTTCGTCTCTGTGTCCTCTGTGTTCTCTGTGGTTAAGAAATCGAACCGCTAGTTGAGGACGAAGGACGATGGCTGAGCGGGCGCGGGGTGAAGGACAGGCACAGCCGCTGGCGGTGGAAGCGCCGGTGCGCGCGCGCCGGCCGCTGGCGCTGCTCGGCGGCGCGCTCGATCAGCTCGATGGGCTGCTTGGGCTGCCGGCAGAGGAAGAGCCGTGCATAGTCGCGCCGCCAGTGCCGCGCACCGGACTGCGCTATTTACTCATGCTCGACCGGCGACTGATCGTGCCGGCGACGCTGCTCTTCAGTCTCTTCTGCTTCTGCTTCATCCGCCAGACCGACTACGACTGGTGGTGGCACCTGCGGATCGGGCACGATATCTGGATACAGCACGCGGTGCCGGCGGTGGACACCTACTCATTCACGCGCACGGGCCAGCCGTTCGTCGCGCACGAATGGTTCTTTGAGCTGCTGACCTATCTCGGCTACCAGAGCATCGGGTATCGCGGCCTGGTCATCGCGATGGGCGCGATCGTCTTCACGACGTACCTGCTGCACTACCTGCTGTTGCGCGCGCTCGGCGTGGGGCGTGTGCTGGGCGGCTTGCTGACCGGCTGGACGATCGTGATGACCTTCATGGCAATTACGCTGCGCCCACATCTGTTCAGCCTGCTCTTTCTCAGTATCGAACTGTGGTGTCTCTACCTCTATCGCGGCGGGCGGCGGCGGGCGATCTGGCTGCTGCCGCCACTAACTCTGCTCTGGGCCAATATTCACGGCGCGTGGATCATGGGCCTCGGCACGCTGGCGCTCTTCATCGTGGGCGAATGGCTCAACGCGCGGGCGCGCGGCGAGCGCGCGATGCTCAGCCCGGCGCTCGGCGCGCTGGCGCTTGCGACGGCTGCCGTCGTCGTCAACCCGCAAGGGCCGGCGCTCTACCTCTACCCGTTCAACTTCATCGGCGCGGGCAGCGCGACGATCCAGTACATCCAGGAATGGCAGCCACCGAACTTTCACGACGCGCTCGGCTTCTCCTTTGGTCTCAGCGTCATGGCGCTGGTGTTGTTTGGGCTGCGCCGGCGGCGCTTCGACTACACCCTGGCGCTCTGGACGCTGGCGTTCACCTATCTCGGCTTCTCGTCACAGCGCCATGTGCCGCTCTACGCGCTCGTCGTCATCCCGATTCTGGCGCAGCAACTGCCCGCTGCCTGGCGCGGCCCCGAGTGGCCCTACCGCGAAAATCGCCTGACCGTCGCGGCGAACTGGGTGCTGCTGCTCGCCGTCTGCGGTGTTGTCGCGGGCGTGATGCTGAACAACCCCTACGCGCAACTCGGCGCGACGCCAAACTTGAAGGGCTATCCCACCGCGTCGCTCGCCTACCTGCGCGACCACCCTGGCGGCAATCTGCTCAACGAGGACGGCTTCGGCGGCTTCCTGATCACCGAACTCGGCGGCACGCGCCCGGTCTTCATTGACACGCGCGTTGACTTCTACGGGCGTGACTTCCTGGATCAATACATTACGGTGATCCGCCTGCGGCCCGGCTGGCAAGATGTTTTGCAGCAATACAACATCTCGCTAGTGCTGCTGCCGCCTGACACGCCGCTTGTGACCGTGCTGCGCGACGATCCCCACTGGCGCGTGGCCGTAGCGGAAGACGACGCGGTGCTGCTGGAGCGGGTGGGGCCGTGATGGAGCATGGAGGGCGACGTTGGCGTAGTGCCGCCGCGAGGTAACCCCGGATTGAAATCCGGAGTTACCTCTCAGCAGCACTGTGCTAAGAGCAAAAGCCTACTTCAGCGCCTCGCCATAACGCCACTGATAGTAGTGGCGGCCGACATTGCCGGCTTCCACCTGCCAGCCTGACGAGTTACCGGGCACGTAGGTCAGCACCCGGCGCTCGAACGCCTGCACCAGCACCCAGACATCGGCGCCGTTGATGCGCGCCAGGGTCCAGTACGGCTCGGTGAGGGGATGGCCCGTGCCATAGACCCAGTCCACGGGCTGCGCCGCGAGCCAGCGCCAGAAGACATCCGCGATATTGTGGCCGAGGGCCGGGTCGTAGTACGCGTAGGTCGCCGCGTTGGCGAGCACCGGATTCTTCGTTACCGTGCCGGTGGCGTCAATGGTTTCTGTAATCGTGCCGCCAGCGCGATTCGGCACACTATTTTCTCCCGGCTTCAGCGAGGCGACCGGGCCGAGGGCGGCATAGGTGACGGCGTTACCGCCGGTTCCGTCGCCCGCCAGCGGCACCGCTGGGGACGCGAGGGGTACGAACGCGTTGTCGTCTACCTGCAACTGACCGGCGACCATCTCGCGCACAAGCAACCCATTGGTGATGAACCAGGGATTTGCGCGGTCGCCCTGCGGATCGCTGATCTCCATCCGGCTCTTGTCGAAGTAGTAGACCGTGCGCGTCCCACCCGGCGCGCTGTCGAAACGCTCCTGCTTGACTGCCAGCACATCCGGACCCCAGGTCCAGGTACGCGCGACCGCGCCGCGCCAGATGTCGTAGTCCGCGCCCTGCCAGCGCGCGATGACAGCGGCATCAGCCTGGGCCACGCCCGGGGGCAGCTGCGCGGCGGCAGTAGCCGTAGGCGTCGCGGTGGGGGCAGGCGTTGGCGCGGGTGCTGGTGTGAGCGTGGCCGGCGGCGGCGTACCTTTCGTCGTGAAACTCCAGCTGCGGGTGAATGGCTGGCTATCGAGCGTGCCGCTAACAGTGATGGTGTAGGCCGTGCCGGGTTGCAGCGGCGCGGTCGCCGCGATCGCATAGGTGTTGCGAGTGATAAAACCTGTGCCGGGCTGCGCGAACGCGGCGACCGCCGCGCCATTCGCCGTCAACTGCGCTTTGCTGAAGACGACCGCGCTGGCGCCGTTGTACTTCAACGTAATCGGGAAACCGATCGGATAGTTCGCGCCGGTGAAGATATAGTTCGACTCGCCGTCGAAGCTCGTCCCCACGTTCGTGGCG
>DASUBC010000449.1:0-2448 GCA_035763465.1 Thermomicrobiales bacterium | reverse complement strand
TCCGCGCGCGGCCAGTTCGCGGCAGCGGCGCGGTGGAGCAGGTGGCGGTAGGTCTCCCGGATGTAGAGCGTGTACTGCCAGCGCGGGTCGCCGCGCAGGTGGGCTAGCGGATCAGGCCGGGGACCGAAGCGGCCGGTCAGCCCGGCCAGCAGGTCGCCTAGCCCTGCCGCGAGCAGTCCCCAGCTGAAGACCGACTCGCGTTCCTCGCCCGCGCCGGTGGGCCGGCGCAAGCGCCGCCGCCACAGAAAGCGCGACAATACCCAGACGACCAGCGCCAGCGCGCCCAGCACGGCCACGTAGCGGAAGGGATCGGGATAGTTCACCGGGTGGACGATACCGTTATTCTCGTGTGCGGGGGCCATTTGCGGCAGCTGAATCTTGGCCTGTGCGCCCTCGCCGGTAATGCCGAATGCGTGCAACACAAAGGTGATCAGGGTGAAGATGATCCAGGCCAACAGGGTCGCAATGTAGACGATGATCACGAGAATGAGATTAAAAACCCAGAAGACCGGCGTCAGCAGCCAGACGATCACCTCCAGCGTACGCCGGGTAAACAGCCCGGCGAAGAGCGTGCCGACGAGCATCAGACCGGCGACCGGGCCAAGGAAGGTTGCGAGCCAGCGCGGTGTCAGCGTCAGCGCGCCGCGCGCCTGCTCAACGCGCAGCCGCGCCAGCGCGATCGCGGTCAACGCGCAGGCGAGAAAGACGATCGTCGCGAGGTAGAGCGCGCGGCGCATTCCTGGCGTAGCGCCGACCGACGCCAGGATCGAGAGGGTTGCGAGCAGCGCCAGCAGGCAAACGATCGTCCCCACGCGCAGCAGGCGGTACGCAGCGTCCAGATCGGGGTCGTCACGCGAGCGGCCACGCCACCAGGCATAGGCCACCAGGAGGACGACGCCCCAGACCGAGCGCTGGGCCGACGACGGCCGGAAGATGAGCGCGTGGAGCGCCTCGCGCACCCAACCGGGGTCAACTGGCGCATAGTGCGGAAACGCGATCGCCCACACCGCGCCGCAGAGCAACACGACGATCGCGATGATCGAGAAAAACTCGTATTCCGGACTGAAGAAGCGGTAGGCGTTCATCAGCCGCTGGATATCGGCGCCGAGCAGGAGTAGCAGGAAGAGCGCCAGTGGCGATACGGTCACGCCGCCGTCATGCGCCGAACTGAACAGGGCTGTCACGACGAGATAAACGGCGCAGGTCTCCGCCGCGACCAGCGCCAGCACCAGCAATTCCAGGCTCCAGTCGAGCCGGCTGACGAGCCGCGCGAGCGCGCCGCCTCGCGCCCCGGCTGGCCGGCGCGCTTCCTCGCTAGCCATCGCCCCCTCCTGTCGCCACACCGGCCGGATCAGGCGACCGCGTCGCCGGCGCGGCCCGCCATTCGCCCTCCTCCTGGCGCTCGGCCTCGCGCGCGAAGAGCGCGTCAGATAGGTGATGGGTGAGCAGCCCGCGCACCGGCGGCGGCACGACCGCCGCCGTCGTCACGAGCACGAGCCGGTGACCATCGGCCCGCAGCGCCTCCAGCGTCGCCGCCACTTCGGGCGTCATCGTCGCGCTGACCACAACAATGGTGGCGCCCCACGGGAAGTGGAGCGTTTCCGCACGCAGGTGCTTCGCGAACTCGCCGGTGGCGAAGGGCGACAGTTTCGCCAGGCTTTCGAGAATACGTGGTAACTGCGCCGGACCGCTGCCCGGCGGCACGCGTAGTGCCTGATTCGAACCGCCGATCAGCCGGTTGGAATAGACCCCAACCGCGTACCGCCGGCTGACCGCCTCCGACGCCAGCGACGCTGCCACACTGATCAGCACTTCCGCTTCCACCGCGTCCAGGCCGCGCCAGTATTGCTGCGCCGAGTCGAGATTGATAAAGACCGCCAGCTGGGTCACGGTTGTCGGCTCGAAGACACGCACCTGCAACGCCTGCGCGCGAGCAGTCGCCTTCCAGTGAATGTGCCGGAAGGAATCCTCCGGCCGGTAGTCGCGCGTTCCGACGGTGCGGAGCGGGTCGAGCAGCAGCGCCTGGCGCACGCGCACATCACCGAACGCGCCGCGCGGCGGGATGCCGATGTCCGGCAGCGCCTCGACGCGCGGGTAGACGATGATACTGCCGTACAGGCGCAGGCGCAGGTTGCGGCGGTAAAACCCGAAGATGTCGCCCGAGCGAAGCATCACCGGGCCGAAGGTGAACGTGCCGCGCGTGGGGCAGCGGAGCGTCGCCGTCCAGGCGACGCGCTCGTAGGGACGCAGCGACGTCAGATAGGGCAGGAGCATCCGCGTCGGATTACTGGCCGGCGTGGCGCGCCGGTCAACCGCCACCAGCCGGTCGTCGAATTCGTCTTCCACTTCGATCCAGGCCAGCGGCAAGAGTTTGCGATTGACCAGTTCAAGCCGTAGCGCCAGTGTCTCGTCGCGAAAGACGCGCGTCGAGCCGAGCCGCCGCCCGTA
>DASUBC010000448.1:0-4065 GCA_035763465.1 Thermomicrobiales bacterium | reverse complement strand
AGTTGCTTATCAGTCAGGTTGCGCGGCGATGGGCAGAGCGCGTGGACATTCGAGTGCGTGGCGACCAGCGGCGCGTCCGAGAGTTTGGCGATGTCCCAGAAGCCCTGCTCGTTGAGGTGCGAGAGGTCGAGCATGATGCCGAGCCGGTTGCAGGCGCGCACCAGTTCCTTCCCGGCATCGGTCAGGCCAGGGCCGAGATCGGGCGCGGCGGGAAAGCGGAAGGGCACGCCCTGCGCGAACGCATTGGCCCGGCTCCAGACCGGCCCGATCGAGCGGAGGCCGGCGCGATAGAAGACCTCCAGCACATCGAGATTCGGGTCAATCGCCTCCGCGCCCTCGAAGTGCAGAATGGCCGCGATGACGCCATCGCGCAGGCACGCTGCCAGTTCGTCGGCAGTCGTCACAACCTTGAGTTGCCCCGCCGCTTCGCGTTCCAGCCGGAAGAGCAGCCCGGTCATCGCCAGCACGGTCTGCTGGGAGTAACCCAGTTCCAGCGGTGGTGGCAGCGTCACCTTCTTCATTTCTTCCGGCTCCGGCGGCTGCTTGGGACGCGGCTCCGCCTTCTCCGGCGGCACGAACACGGCGAAGAAGCCGCCGCCAAAACCGCCTTCCTTCGCGCGCGGCAAGTCAATATGCCCATGCTCGCTACGCTCGAAAAACGACCGGCCCTCGCCGCGCTCAGGCCGGTAGAGATCGAGCAGCGTATCGTTATGCCCATCAAAGACCCGTGGCAGCTTCGCCTGGGACATGCGTTCCTCCTTCGATAATCAGCCAGCGTGCCTGGCGCTTGGCGTCTTGGCGGTTCCCGTACCTCGGCTCGCCGCATTCTAGCGTCCGCCAGGGCTTGCCGCCAGACGTTCTGAGACCTATCATCTGTCGTTATGTGCGCGATGTCCGAGATCAGAGACTGGGACGACACATCACTGTGATACGTACAATGATAAGGAGTGGGAACGAATGACGGCGTTGCCGCCGCAGTTGGAACGCCTGCACGACCTCGCGTTGAACTTACACTGGTGCTGGCACTATCAGGCGATCGACCTCTTCCGCCGGCTGGCCCCCCAGCTCTGGGAGGCGACCAATCACAACCCTATCCTGCTACTAGAACAGATAGACGAAGACGCCCTCCGCGCGTGTGCGGAAGATGCCGCCTACCTGGCCGACCTTGAGGCAGCCCTGGCATCACTCACGACCTATCTTGCCGGCGGGCAGACCTGGTTCGACACCACCGGCCTGCCGGCCGCGCAGCGGTTGATTGCCTACTTCTCGATGGAATTCGGGTTGCACGAGAGCCTGCCGATCTATTCGGGCGGTCTCGGCGTCCTGGCCGGCGACCACCTGAAATCGTCGAGCGATCTGGGGCTGCCGCTCATCGGCGTCGGCATCCTCTATCAGGACGGCTACTTTCGCCAGTTCCTCGACGACTCCGGCTGGCAGCAGGAGGGCGACGAGCAAAACACGCCGCGCCGCCTGCCCGTTACGTCAGTCACCGCAGCGGACGGCACGCCTCTCCAGGTCAGCGTCGGCCTGCCGGGCCGCCAGGTTCAGGTACGCGCCTGGCTGGTGCGGGTGGGCCGGGTCAACCTCTACCTGCTCGACACCAATCTTGCCGACAACACCGACCAGGACCGCCAGATCACCGCACGCCTCTACGGTGGCGACGTGGAGATGCGGATTCAGCAGGAAATCGTGCTCGGCATTGGCGGCTATCGGTTGCTCGAAGCCCTGGAGATTGACCCACACTTCTGCCACATGAACGAAGGCCATGCAGCGTTTCTGGCGCTCGAACGGATTCGCAGCCTGATGCAGCGCAAGGGCCTCACGTTCGCGGAGGCGCGGGACAAGATCAGGCCGAATCTCGCCTTCACAACCCATACGCCGGTCGCGGCCGGCCACGATTACTTTTCGCCGGACCTCATGGAACGCTATTTCGGCGACTATGTCGGCGGCATTGGTCTCTCGATGTACGAGTTGCTCGGCCTGGGCCGGCACAACCCCGACGACTATCGCGAATACTTCTGCATGACTATCATGGCGCTGAAACTGGCGGCGCACAGCAACGGCGTCAGCCGTCTGCATGGCGCGGTCAGCCGGGCACAGTGGAAAGACCTCTGGCCGGGTCGTCCGGTCGAGGAGGTGCCGATCGGCTCCATCACCAATGGCGTACACCTACCCAGCTTTGTCGCGCCCGCGATGGCCGCGCTGTACGAGCGGCACCTGGGCATCAAACCTGGCACAGCCCCGACCGACCCCGCCGTGTGGGAGCCAATCCTGCGCGTGCCCGACGCCGAGTTATGGGCCGTGCGTGAAGCATGTCGCGCCAACCTGCTGGCCTACATCGAGACGCGCGTTGACGAGCAGAACGAGCGCCACCACCGGGTCAATGGCGATGGTTTCGACCCGGCCGCGCTGACGATTGGCTTTGCCCGGCGCTTCGCCACCTACAAGCGCGCCTCGCTCTTGCTGCGCGACCCCGAACGGCTGGCGCGGATCCTTAATCGCGCCGGCCGGCCGGTGCAGATCATCTTCGCCGGCAAGGCGCACCCGCGCGACGAAGGTGGGAAGGCGCTGATTCAGCGCATCGCCGGGCTGGCCGGTGACGAAACCTTCCGGCACCGAATCGTCTTCCTCGAAGGGTACGACCTCGGCGTGGCGCGGCAGCTCGTGCGCGGCGTAGATGTCTGGCTGAACACGCCGCAACGCCCCTACGAGGCCAGCGGCACCAGTGGCATGAAGGCCGCCGCGAACGGCGCGCTCAATTGCAGCACGCTGGACGGCTGGTGGGTCGAGGCGTGGGACGAGTCACAGCGGCGCGGCGGCGCGATCGGCTGGGCGATCGGCGGCACGCAAACCTACGACGACCCCGAGTACCAGGCCGACCAGGACGCGCAGTCGCTCTACGCCATTCTGGAACAGGAACTCGTGCCGGCCTTCTACGAGCGCGGCCTCGACGGCATCCCCTATGGCTGGACCGCGCGCATGAAGCGGTCCATCGCGCAAATCGCGCCCGTCTTCAACACCGACCGCATGGTGCGCGAGTACGCGGAGAATATCTATCTGAAGTAGAGATGGCTCCCCCGGCCCCCCAATGCTGGGGGAGCACGCTGGATCGGCTCAGTGTTTGTCGGGTAGCCCCGGCACAAGGAGAGGTGCTCCCCCCAGCATTGGGGAGCTGGGGGGCGTCTAGACCGGCGCCAGCGGGCGATGCGGCGCCTTCGGCAGTTCGACGGCGATCGCGTCGCCGGTCCGCACGATGCCGCCAGCAATCACGATCCCCATCACGCCGGCCTTGCGAATGAGGTTGCCTTGCTCGTCGCGGTCGAGCACCGCCGCCATCAGGCCAGCCTTGATTTGCTCCAACTGCGCGCAGGGATTCCGCAGCCCGGTAATCTCGACAATCGCCTCGTCACCCAGGCGCAGACGCGTGCCGGTCGGCAGGCCCAGCAGGTCAACGCCCTGCGTGGTGATGTTCTCGCCCATCTGCCCCGGCGCGACCATAAAGCCCGCGCCACGCAATTCGTCGTGCAGTTCGGCATGGATCAGGTGAACCTGACGGAGATTTGGCTGCGTTGGGTCACGCGCGACGCGCGAGCGGTGCTTGACAGTCGTGCCCTGGTGCGCGTCGCCCTCCACGCCCAGCCCCGCAACCAGCTGGATCGCCCCCTGGTTACCCTTACTGAATGTATGCGTGGCGCTGCGGCTCACCGCCACGACGCTGCCGGCCATCCTTCCCTCCCGCGCTCAGATACCTATTCACCGCCCGTATGATAACGAAGTTGCCGGCGAACTGTCACTACTCTGCGGCCAGGCGCTCACGCACGGCGGCGGCGATCGCTTCATTCTCTGGAAAGCCGCCCTCGCGGTACATCGAGTGAACCAGTTTCCCACCAACCGACACATCGAACGAGCCTTCGTGCCAGGGAATCAACTCGATGGAGGAAATATCATAGAGGAATTCCTTCATCAGCGCGCCCGCAAGCCCCAGCGTTTGCGGCTCATACCCGCATTCGGCGCAATAGGTAATCGTCACCTTGACTGGTTTCTTCGCCATCGTGTTCGCTCCAT
>DASUBC010000447.1:0-3131 GCA_035763465.1 Thermomicrobiales bacterium | reverse complement strand
TATAGGATGTCCTACAACTGTTGGTACTATACGCTGCCCGCGCCAGGAAAGTCAAGATGCCGATTGAGCCGGCCCCGATTCGCGCCGAAGCGCGGCCCCGCGCCGCGCAGGAGCGGATCAAACGCTACATCGTCGAGAACCAGTTACAGCCGGGCGACCCCATCCCGACCGAGCAGGCGCTGGCGCGCACGCTCGGCATCAGCCGCAATTCGCTGCGCGAGGCGCTGCGGGCGCTGGAGACGGCGGGCGTGGTGGAGACGCGGCACGGGCTGGGCACTTTCGTGGGCGAGGCGACGCTCGCGCCGCTCATCGCCGGCATGGCTTTCAGCCTGGTGCAAAGCATCAGCCGCGAGCCGCGCACGCTGGGCGAGATGCTGGAGGTGCGTGAGATTATCGAGGCGGAACTGGTGCGGCGGGCGGCGGGGCGGCACACGCCCGCGCAACTGGCGCGGCTGGAGCGGCTGGTCGCGCGGATGGAGACGCAGGGGGCGCGGGGGCGCTTCGACCGCGAGGCCGACCGCGACTTCCACGATGTGCTCTATGAGCCGCTTGGCAACCGCGTCGTCATTCTCGTGCTCGAAGCCTTCTGGGATGTGCTGCGGACGGTCGAGGCGCAACTTCCCGACACGGACTTCAAGCCGACCACAAACGCGCAATGGCACCGCGACATTCTCGACGCCGTGCGCGCGGGCGACGAAGACGCCGCCGTCGCGGCGATGCGCATCCATTTCGCCGGCATTCAGGAGCGGCTGGAGCGGCATGAGCACGGGGCGAGTGACGAGTGACGAGTGGCGAGTGAGGAGGGAGTTAGGCCGGCGCGGCGCCACGCCCCTCCGCCAGACCCCTCACTCGTCTCGCGCCGCGCTAGACCGCGTCGAAGATGGCGTCTACGCTGACTGAGAACCCTGGCAGAAGCGCCGAAGTCGCCGTTGTGCCACGGAGAAAGTGACCATGCTCGGCATACTGCGTGCTACGGAGCACTAGCACAGTGACGGTCTGATCGAGCGGGTTGACGATCCAGTACTCCGGAATGCCGGACTCGGCGTATTCCCGGCGCTTCGTCACCAAATCACGCTCTGGCTCGTCTTCGCTCACGACTTCGAGCACCAGGTCGGCGCCGAGCCAGTACCGATTCTGAAAGCGTGGATCGCCGGCATCCAGCAGCGCCAGCAAATCAGATTCACGGAATTTGCCGCTTCGCAGGCGTACGCGGAGTGGCGCGAAGAGCACAATGCCGCCACGCGGCTGGAGATAGTGATAAAAGACAAAGAGCAGGAAGCGCAGGATTGCCTGGTGCTTGCTGGTCGGCATCGGCAACACCTCAAGATTGCCATCGGAAAACTCGATGGGGCGCGTGACGTGGTCGGTGAGCCAGAGGTAGTCCTCTTCGCTCCAGTCGCCCTGCGGCGGCAATACTTCCAGTACGGCTTCGCGATACTCCTGTGGTGACGTCATCATTGGCATGGCTCCTTCGCGCAGGCAGCAATCGCGCACACGCTCAGTATAAACCACCCTGGCGCGGCCTCCCCGCATTGGGGGCTGGAGGGGCCACCACTCGTCACTCCCCGGTCGGCGAGCCTTCGACAGTTTTCTCCGGTTCGCTGGCGGGGATGCCGACCTGATAACGGTCGCGCGAGGAGGTGTAACTGCTCTTGAAGGTGGTGTCGAGCGGCTGGCCGTCGTACTGCACGACGTTGCCGTTCTTGTCGGTGACGCGGCGGTGGATGGCGGCGTCGAAGCCGTCGGCGGCGTGCTCGATGTAGAGCGTCTGGCCGACCGGGATGTCGTGCGTGCGCTCGTAGACCGGCTTGGGGTCGGGCTGCTTGATGTTGCTGATGACCGGGTCGTCAATCTGCACGGTCCAGCCGGGGTCGGTGCCGTAGATGGCGATGCGGACGTTCTCGCCGTCCGCGACCGTCTCGATGCCGATCCAGTGGCCGGTGTTGTTGGCGAACTGGAAGTCGAGGCCCGACTGGTCGTCCACTGTGGCGTCCAGCCCCTGCATCCCCGGCGCGGGCGTGGCGTAACCGACCCAATAGAGGTGGGTGTTGCGCTGGAGAATCGGCAGCCCGGCGCTGAAGACGCCCTGCAACAGGGTGGTGGAGACCTGGCAGATGCCGCCGGCGACGGAACTGACCGTCTCGACTTTCCCGGTGCTGACGAGGGCGATGCCGTAGGCTTCCTGGTAGCCGTTGGCGACCGTCTGCGCGCCGACCTGGGCGTTGAAGGAGAAGACCGCGCCGGGCGGAATCAGCGCGCCGTTGAGGCGCTCGGTCGCCAGTTCGACGTTATGGGCGCGCGTCGCGATGGAGGCGCTGTAGTCGGTGCGGCCGTAGCCGAGGCGGTCGGGGAAGGTGACGCCCGCCATCGCGTCGGAGGCGATGTTCGGCTTGGTGATGATGATGTACGGCGTGGCCGTGCCGGTCGCGCCGAGAATCGCCGTCTGCAACGACTGCTCGGTGAGCGGTCCCTGGAGGGCGCGGCCTTCCTGGCTGGGTACCTTCACCTTCGCCTGCCGGTCTTCGTAGACGAAGACCGCGTCGCGCACCGGCTGGTTGAGTTTGCCGGCGAGCAGGGCGGCGAGCGCGCTCAACCCGGCCGGGTCGAGGGAAATGGTGACTTTCGTGGGCTTGTCCGGTGTCTCCGCCAGGCGGATGAGGGGCTGGATGTCGGCGCGGGTGAAGGTGATAGCCGACGCGCCCGGGAAGGAGACGACCAGTGGCGTGGCGAGCATCTTGTCGAGTTGCGCTTTGACCGGCGCCAGGTCGGCCGCGACGATGGGCGGCGCTTTCGGGCCGATGGTCGCCACCGCGCTGTGCTGGCCGGCGGTGAGGGCGGCGTCAATGGCGGTGAGGGTGGCGGCGCGGTCGAGCGCGACGCCGGTCTTGTCTGGCTGCAACTGGTAATTGCCCGCCGCGTCGGGGACGAGTCTGGCGTTCGCGCCGGGGCGGTCTACCACCGCGCCGATCTGGTCGAAGAAGGGCGCGAGTTTTTTGGCGTCCAGCCCGACGGCGATGTGACCGTCGAGCAGTTGATAGCCGAGCGCGTCCTTGAGGGTGGCGGTGTCGAGCGTCCAGCTCTGGCCGGCGCCGGTCAGGGTGAGGGGCTGGCTGATGACCGTGCGCGCGTTG
>DASUBC010000446.1:0-3807 GCA_035763465.1 Thermomicrobiales bacterium | reverse complement strand
AATTCGGTCACCGCCGCGCGCAATTCCGCCGCGCGGACCAGTTCGGCGTCGCGCGCGGTCTCGCGCAGCGCCAGCGATGTCTGGTCTTCGGCCAGGCGTTCGCGCAGAACCGGCAGCTCCTCTTCCGCGCGCTCCAGGTCGTGTAATTGCCGTTCGTAGGGCCGCAGGGCGGCGACTTCGGCGTGCAATTGCTGGTGCTGGTCGGGATCATACGCGAGCGCGGCGATCTGCGTGCCGAGTCTGGCGAGGTGTTGCTGGTCAGCAGGCGCGATGGCGTCGTTGTTGAGGCGCGCCGATATCTGCTCAAAATCGGCGCTCAACGCGGCCAGTTGCAGGCCAGCCTTCTGAATATCCGCCAGTTGCCTGGCGACATCGCCGAGACTGTTGTTGAGCTGCCGGCCCTGGCGCACGATCCGGTCGATCTCCGCCAGTCGCGCCTGCCAGCCGGCCACCGCCGTTTCGGCGCTGGCGACGGCTTCGCGGTTCGCGTTGTACTGTTCTTTGCGGTCCAGCCCTTCGGCCTGATAATTGTCGTGGATGTCGTGCCGGTCATGCTCGTCAAGTGGGCGGCGGCACAGCGGGCAGGCCGCGCCCGCGTTGTCTACCTGCGTTTGCAGGTTCTTGAGCCGCTTCATTTCCTTGAGGAGATAGTCGTTCTCCGCCCGACGCCGGCCGATTTCCTCCGTGGTTGTCTGAATGTCAGCGAGCAGCGCCGGACGTTGATCCTCGGCCGCGCGGACGGCATTGACGCTGGCGAGCAGCTGGGCGTGCTGGCGTTCCAGCTCCGGCAGCGCGTCCTGGCGCTGGCGCAGATCGGTCATCTGGTGGTCCAGCCCATGCCGCTCCTGCAAGAGCCGCGAGCGTGCGGCGTCCACCTGGCGCTCGACGTCGTGGTACTCCTGTTCGAGCCGGCGCGATGCGGCCAGTTTGCCAGTCATGGCCGCTTCCGCCGCTGTTACCTGCTGAAGCCGGGTATAGGCGGCCCGAATCGCGGCGGCGTCGGTGACGAGCGCCTCCAGCACGACGATCTGGTTCGCGTCGGCCGCGATGCGGTTCCGCAGGCTCTCGGCCTGGCGCGTGTATTCTTCCGCGCGCAGTTCGGCCTCGCGCGCGGCTTCGGCCTGGCGTTCCAGCGCCGCGCGCTGACCTTTCAGCGCGTCCAACTCGTCGTCGTTGCGCGCGATCTCACCCACGAGCGTCACCAGGCGAGTGGCAACCTCCTGCAATTGCGCTTCAATGCCGGGACGCTGGGTGAGTTCACCGGCGATTGTTTCAAGGCGCGCATCGCAGTCCCGGCGGCCCAGCTCACGCTCGCGGCGCAGGCTGCGGGCGCGTTCCTCCAGCACGTCATACTGGCCGAGACCGAGAATGTCGGCCAGCACCTGCTTGCGGTCGGTCGGTCCTTTGGTCGTGAACTCGTCCGCGCGGCCTTGCAGAATGAAGGCCGAGTTGATGAAGGTGTCGTACTCCATGCCGATAGCGTCGCTCAGGAGCCGCTGCGTTTGCGAGAGCGTGTCGCCCGTGATTGGCCGCCAGGGACTATCGCCGTCGGGTGTCAGGTCGCGCACCTGCACTTCCAGTTGCGCGACATCCTGGCTGGCGCCGCGCCGTCGCCGGCGGCGCAGCACGCGAAACTCCTGCGTGCCGAGCACGAACTGAAAGTCTACACCCATCTCGGTCGTGCCCAGCGTCATCAGGTCGCGCTCGGCCGCGCCGCGCGCCTTGCCCCAGAGCACCCAGGTGATCGCGTCGAGCAGGCTGGACTTGCCCGCGCCGTTGTCGCCCGAAATACAGGCGACGCGCACCGTTCGCAGGTCGAGCGTCACGTCGTCGCGGTAGCACATGAAGTTGTGAAGCACGAGCTTGGTTGGAATCATCCGCTGCTATCCTTGTGACCTTGTCGCCAAACCACCGTCATTATCTCTGATGATAGCGTACACGATGCGCGCTGTGAACGTACGGTGGTTCGCAGATGGTAGACGATAGATGGTAGACGATAGTGGTTATAGTACTGATCATCAGGCAGCGCGCCCGTATTAACACCGCGCCGCCACTATCATCTGTTATCTGACAACTATCATCTTCACCCCGAAACCTGGGACGCCGCTCGCGCGTTGCTCATTGCGATACGTGCTGGTATGATAGCCAGCCACCGGCGGCGAGGGGCAGGGCCGGGCGGAAACGAGTACAACCTGTAAGTATACCGCATCGCTTGGCCGGAATTCGCGCATTTCGTGAGATTTCGGGAATCCAGTACGCCTGTCGCGCGTTATTGTAGATGGTACACCTAGTCGTCTCGTGGGCGCGGCAGGTGGTCAGTGTGCGCCAGCGCCCGGTGGTTGTGCCCGCTAGGTCGGCGATTGCGTAGATAGTCTTAGAACGGATGGAACCGTTCTTGCGAACCAGGCGGCAACGGGGCCGTTGGGAGTCGCTACAGGAAGGGCGGCGCGCCGCTGGCCGCGGGTAGCCAGTGTGATGTGCTGTTACGGAGGAACGATCCCATGGTGGATGAGCACTTGAAGAATGTGCGACAGATAATCCCAGATGAGATGGAAGAGATGGCGCAGGGGCACTATCGCCGCCGGCGTGGCGCCGATGTGCTCCATTCGCTCGAAGACGAAGAGCCGAGCCTGAACCAGGTGCTCGAAGCGGAAGAAGAGGCCGAAGAGGCGCGCGGGTTGGCGCAAGATTTGGAGTCGCTCCAGAAGATTGACCCGAGTTTCGTGACCGATCCGGTGAAACTCTACCTACGCGAGATCGCGCACGCGTCGCTGCTGAATCACCAGCAGGAAATCGAACTCGCCAAGCGCGTCGAGGCGAGCGACATTGACGCGGTGCAGACTTTCGTGCGCTCGAACCTGCGCCTGGTCGTGAGTATCGCCAAGAAGTACGTCGGGCGCGGCCTGAGCCTGCTGGACCTGATCCAGGAGGGCAACCTCGGCCTGATCCGCGCCGTGCAGAAGTACGACTGGCGCACCGGCTTCCGCTTCTCGACTTACGCGACCTGGTGGATTCGCCAGGCGATCACGCGCGCCATCGCGGACCAGAGCCGCACCATCCGCCTGCCGGTGCATATGGGCGATGCGGTCTCGCGCTTCCGGGGCACGGTGCAGGAGCTCAATCAGACGCTCGGGCGCCGGCCGAAGGTAGAGGAAATCGCCGCGCAGATGGGCGTGCCGGTCGAGAAGGTCGAGCAGATCATGAGCGCGGCGCAGCGCACGCTCTCGCTCGAAACGCCGGTCGGCGAGGAGGACGAGGCGCGCCTGGGCGACCTGATCGCGGACGAAGGGGCGACCAGCCCCGAGCAGGCGGCCTCCGAAGGGCTGCTGCGCGAAGACGTCGCGGCCGTGCTGAAGCTGCTGACCGAGCGCGAGCGGCTGGTGCTGCGGCTGCGCTTCGGCCTGGACGACGGCCACCAGCACACGCTGGCGGAAGTCGGCGAGGCGCTCGGCATCAGCCGCGAGCGCGTCCGGCAGATCGAAGGCCAGGCGCTGCACAAGTTGCGCGGCGTGGACATCCGCAGCCGTCTGCTGGCGTACCACTCCGAGGCGTAACGCCGGAGATATTTTTCTCTGATGCTGAAAGGCCAGGGTCGCACACGCGACTCTGGCCTCACGTTTGGCGCGTGCTTGCCCGCTCTGGCGCTAGCGGACACCGCCGCGGCCATCGAAGTAGTGCGCGGCGGCGGTTACCGTGACGGTCGTCTGGCCGGTGGCCGTCTGCCCCGCGCTGTTTGTGGCCTGCACGCCGATCGTCCGGCTGGCCGGCGCCTGCGGACTCACCGAGTAAATGACATTCTGCCCGGCC
>DASUBC010000445.1:0-9145 GCA_035763465.1 Thermomicrobiales bacterium | reverse complement strand
GCGGGCATCCCAGTCGAGGCGGTCTCGGACCTTGGGCAATTTCTCGGCCCGCTTCTTGTCCTGCCACTTTGCTTTATCCCGCTGCGCTCGGCTGGTACGTGGCGCCATTCGCCGGCTGTAGGCCGGCAGGAGTGGGCGGCGCGGCTACTTGGCCTGGGCACGGGCGGGTTCATCGCCGGGCAGATACTCTGGTCGTTCTACGAACTGGCGCTGCGCCAGCCAACTCCGACACCCTCCTGGGATGATGCCAGTTTCCTGCTGGGCGACCTGTTACTGCTCGCGGGGGTGTTGCTCCTGCCGGGGCGGCCAATGTCGCTCACCGCGCGCTTATGCGTGCTGCTCGACGGTCTGCTCATCGTTGTAATGGCGATGACCTTCAGCTGGTTCTTTCTGATCGGGCCAACCGTGCTGGGCAGCGACCTGAGCCTGACCGGGAAATTGATTACCATCGCCTATCCCTGCGACGATTTGCTACTTTTTTCCTCACTCCTGGTGCTGCTGTTGCGCCGCGCTAGTTTCATCCGCCGGCCCGCGCCGCAGCTGCTGATGCTGGCACTGGCGATTATCATCGTGGTGGACAGCGTCTATTCGTATCAGGTGGCGCGCGACAGCTACACGACCGGCACGCTGCTCGATCTGGGCTGGCCGATCGAGTACATGCTGATACCACTGGCGGCCTACGCGCTACGCCTGGCGGTACGCCAGCAGCCGGTGGTCGAGCGACAGGACGACCACATGCCGCGAGCGCCCCGGCTGTGGCGTGGGCTGCTGCCCTATCTGGTGCTGCCCGCGATTGCTACTTTGTTGTTGTATACCTGGCAGGTAGACAGCGCCAACGCGCTGAAAGTGGGCGTTCGGGCCGGTCTGGGTGGCGCCATGCTGGTGCTGCTGATGCGCCAGCTCGTCGCGCTCGCCGAAAACGCGCAGTTGTATCGCCGACTCCAGGCGGCGCACGACGAACTCGCCACCAGCCACACCGCGCTGCTTGACGCCAACACGCGGCTGGAAACGCTGGCGACTGTTGATCCGCTGACCGGCCTGCCGAACCACCGCGCGATGGTCGCGGCGCTCGACCAGGAGTTGGAGCGCGCGCACCACTACCGCCAGCCCTGCGCGCTCCTCTTCCTCGACCTCGACCACTTCAAGGCGCTCAACGATGGCTATGGCCACCAGACCGGCGACGCGGTGCTGACCGCGCTGGGCGCGGTGACGCGCGAGGCGCTGCGTGCGGTGGACATCATCGGGCGCTGGGGCGGCGAAGAGTTCGTCGCTGTGCTGCCCCAGAGCGACCGCGCCGCCGCGCTCGCGCTTGCCGAGCGTGTCCGCGTTGCCGTCGCTACGCATCCCTTCGCCATTGGTGGCGGGGTGCGACTCACTTGCTCGATTGGCGTCGCGGCCTATCCACAAGACGCCGAGGAGCGCGATGGATTGATCGCGGCGGCCGACCAGGCGATGTATGCCGCCAAGCACCTGGGGCGCAACCAGGCGCGCGCCGCCGACGACCCGGCGGTTGGCGCGCTGGTCGCCGGGGAACCACTCGGCAATCCGCGCGAAGAAGCAGCCCTCACAGGCACCGTGGAGGCGCTCGCTGGCCTCGTTGCCGCCCGCGATCACTACACCGGCCAGCATACGACGGAAGTGGGCGCGCTGGCGGTGCGGATCGCGCTCGCGCTGGACTGTGTGGTCGCCGACGCACGGATGGTCGGCCTGGCCGGGCGGCTGCACGACATCGGCAAGGTTGCCATTCCGGACGCGATTCTGCTCAAGCTAGGCCGGCTGTCGCCGCAAGAGTGGGCGCTGATGAAGACCCATCCGGTGGTCGGCGCGGATATTGTCAGCCGGGTGCCGGCGCTGCGTGGGCTGGCGCCGGCCATCCGCAGTCACCACGAACGCTGGGACGGGCAGGGTTACCCCGATGGACTGACCGGCGAGGCGATTCCACTCGGCGCCCGAATTCTCGCCGTCGCCGACACCTACAGCGCGATCACGACCGACCGGCCCTACCAACCGGCGCGCGACGCTGACTGGGCGTTGACTGAATTGCAGCGCTGTGCTGGGACACAATTCGATCCGGACGTTGTCGAGGCGCTGGCGCGCGTCCTCACCACCACCGCGCGTCCCACCCTGCTGGCCGTGGCCGGCTAAGCGCACGCGCCGTACTCTCCGCGTCATCGAGCACAAAAACGCGACGCCGACAGCCCTCGCGGGTCATCGGCGCCGCGCGTTAGCGACAGCCAAGCCACCAGGCGCCAAAAGGCGTTTGGGTTCCCCGCGTTCATGAGCCGACTTGAGGAGCCTCGGCCCTGACCGCGCAACCGTTCCCCGCGCGATGCGTTACGGTATCTCGTTGGGTCCGGCTGGTCCGTCGCTACACTGTACGTACACTACCATGCCGAAGTCTGTCTGTCAACCCCTTTGAACTGTACGTTCGTGCAGCGTCGGTCCAGCACACAACTCAACTGCCCAACCAGCCGACCGCCCGACTCGCTAAAGGTGTAGCGCCATTGCCGCCAGGCCGCTGACCAGACCCGCCAGCAGCGTCAGGCCCGCCGCCAGCAACAACACGCGCTTCGGGAAAGCCCGCCAGACCATCGCGATGGACGGCAGGCTGATCGGCGCGAGCGTCAGCAGCAGCGCGCCGGCTGGGCCGGCAGCCAGGCCATAGGCCATGAGCGTCTGGATAATCGGAATCTCGCCCGCTGTCGGAATGGCGAAGAGCACGCCGGCCAGCGCCAGGCCAAGCAGCAGCAGCGCGCCATCGCTCGCGCCCGCGCCGATCGCCGGAAAGAGGTACGCCCGCGCGGCGCCCAGCGCGACGATCAGGATGATGTATTCGGGAATGAGCGAGAGCGCCAGCCGCGCCAGCGCCCGCAGCCAGCGGAGCAGCGCGTTGCCGGTCTCCGGTTGCGGCTCGGCGAGCTGGTGCGCCATCGCCGGGTCAACGGTCGCAGCGCCGGCAAGGCGCGTCGCCAGCAGCGCCGTGCCGAAGACCAGCGCCACGCCAAGCACCAGGCGTAGCGCCGCCCAGCGCCAGCCTAGCGTGAAGACCAGGAAGACCAGCACGGCGGGATTGAGCGTCGGGTTCCCCAGGAAGAAGGCGATCGAGGCTCCGACCGCCGCGCCACGCCGCCGCAGTCCAACTGCGACCGGCGCGGCGCAACACGTTCACATCATGCCGGGGAGCGCGAACAAGCCGCCAAAGAGGGATGAGCGGAACGCGGGCCTTCCAAGCACGCGCAGCAGCCAGTCGCGCGGCACCAGCGTCTCGATCGTCGCGGCGAGCAACAGACCCAGTGCCAGCGCCTGCCAGATGGATGTGAAGTAAGTTTTCGCGTACGCCATGCCGGTTGCGAAAGAAACCGCTGGCGGCGCGGCGGCCTTGCCGGTGATGATGGATGCGCCGAGATTGTGCGTCGCCGCCGCTTTCAGCGCCTTGTGGACATAGGGATTCCACTTGACGATGTAGAGGCCAACCACCGCGATGATCAGGAGGATGCCAAATCCGCGAATATATTCCCAGCGTCGGTCGGCTGGCAGCGGGGCTTCGACTACCTGCGCCATCAAACCCTCCTTTGCGCGCGATTCCCTGGCAGTGTGTTCTCCATCACCTTAGCAGGCATTTCTTACGAAAGCGTAACGACTGATCTTGTATTCAGGAGTACGGGGCAAGGGCCACGCTGGATGTCCGCGCCCCTCCTGTCCGTTCGATCATTGACGCCGCGAAAACGCCTTTTCTATACTGAACCTCATTATTGCTGTACGTCTGATGTGTGCACAGAAAGGAACGCTCACCATGTCAACCAGCACTCTTCTGGACGCGGCGGCCGGCCGGATTGGCGTGGGCAGGGTGAGCGCGAGCCACTAATCATCCTCGCACAATCTGCTACGCTCCCCTTTCACAACGCCGTTCCTGGCCGCTGTCTACGCTCCGGCAGCCGAGCGCGACGGAGCTAGCGGCGTCTATCACGCCGCCTGGAAATGCAGACAAGCATAAGGAACGACGATGACCATCATCCCTTCACGGGACAACCTGCCCGGCGCGCAGCGCGCCTACCCGATCTACCTGGCGCTGGCGGGGCTATCCAGGTTCTTCTTCGCATTGATCTTTACCGTCAACCTGATCTACCAGTTCGAGGTCGCGCACCTCAATCCGTTGCAACTGGTGCTCGTCGGCACGCTACTCGAAACGATCGCGTTCCTGGCCGAAGTGCCGACCGGGCTGGTCGCCGACGTCTACAGCCGCCGGCTCTCCATCATCATCGGCCTGGTTCTGATCGGCGCGGGCTTCGTGCTCGAAGGGAGCGTACCGACCTTCGCGGCGATTCTCGCTTCACAGGTCTTCTGGGGTATCGGCAGCACCTTCACCAGCGGCGCGACCGAAGCCTGGCTGGCCGACGAGGTCGGTGCACTGGCCGCCGCGCCGATGTACCTGCGCGCGAGCCAAGTCGGCCAACTTGGCGCGCTCGCGGGCACCTTCGCCAGCGTCGCGCTGGCAAGCGTGCGGCTCAACCTGCCGATCGTCATCGGCGGCGGCGCGTTCATCGGCCTGGCGGTCTTCCTGGCACTGCTCATGCCGGAAGACGGCTTCCGGCCAACGCCCACGCCCGAGCGCAACAGCGTTCAGAAGCTGGGCAGCACCTTTAGCGCCGGCGCCGCGATCGTCCGCGCCAGTCCGGTGCTGCTGACGATCCTCGGCACGATCATCTTTCGCGGCGCGTCGAGTGAGGCGTTCGACCGCCTGTGGCAGCCGCACTTCGTGCAAGACCTGGCCATTCCACCACTCGGCCAGTTCAAACCGATCGTCTGGTTCGGCGTCATTTCGGCGGCGGCCAGTCTACTCAGTCTCGGCACGACCGAGTTCGTGCGCCGCCGCGTGGATACCACCAACCATCACGCCGCAGCCCGCTCATTGCTCGTGCTCAACGTTATCCTGGCGCTCGGCGTCGCTGGTGTCGGGCTGGCGACAAACTTCTGGCTCGCGATGGTCACATATCTGGTCGCCACGATCTGCCGCACGACCGGCGGCCCGATCTACACCGCCTGGATCAACCAGGGCCTGGAGCCGCGCAGCCGCGCGACCGTTCTCTCGATCGCCTCGCAAACCGACGCGCTTGGACAGATCGCCGGCGGTCCCGTCCTCGGCTGGGTCGGCAACGCCGTCTCCCTCCGCGCCGCCATCACCGCTGCCAGCGTCCTCCTCTTACCCGCCCTGCCTCTTTTCGCGCGCACCCTCCAGCGCCCGGAGGCCGAACCCCTCGCGCTCGCCACGACGGACGAATAGAGGACACGGATCTACAACAGAGGACACAGAGGACACAGAGAGGGACAGGAGGAACGAATTGAACCGCAGAGAGTGCTGAGAGCGCCGAGAGGGACGGAGAGAGAACAATAAAGACCTTCTCTCCATCGTTCTCTGTGTCCTCGGTGATCTCTGTGGTTAATCCGTTCCCCTCGCTGCGGTCTCTGCGTGCTCTGCGGTAAATCCCGGCCCCTACCGCACGCCGACCACCGCGCGCAGGCGGTCAAGCGCGTCAAGCAGGACGGGCGTGGGCTGGACGAGCGAGAAGCGCAGGTAATCTTTCCAGCCTTCGCCGAAGCCGGTGCCCGGAAAGACAAGCACGCGGCCTTCCAGCAGCAGGCGGCGAGCCAGCTCGAAGGCCGGCAGGCCGGTCGTGGTGGTGTTGGCGAAGATGTAGAAGGCGCCGTAGGGGTGGCCGTAGGTGAAGCCGCAGTCGGTCAGCGCCCGCATCAGTGCGCGGCGGCGATCGTCGTAGGTGGCGCGGAAGTAGTCCACGCAGTCTTGCGGGCCGGTGAGCGCGGCGACGCCGGCCCATTGCGAGGGGAGCGGCGCACAGACGCTGACGATCTCCTTCAAGTGACGAATCGCGCTCGTCAGCGCGGCCGGCGCGGCGACGTAACCGAGTCGCCAGCCGGTCATCGCGTAGGCTTTGGAGAAGCCGCCGAGTGTGATCGTGCGCCCTTGCATCCCCGGCAGCGAGCCGATGCTGAGATGCCGCGCGCCGTCATACGTGAACTTCTCATAGATTTCGTCGCAGATGACGATCAGGTCGTGCGCGATCGCCAGGGCGGCGATCGCTTGGAGGTTCTCCGGCGTAATGATGCCCGCCGTGGGATTGCCAGGCGTGATCAGCAGCAACGCCTTCGTACGCGGCGTAATGCGCGCGGCCACGACGTCCGGGTCGAGGTTAAAATCGTCCTCCTGGCGCGTGGGTAGCGGCACGCCGACCGCGCCCGCTCGCTTGATCGCCGCGTCGTAGGAACTGTAGCGCGGGTCTTGAACCAGGATTTCGTCGCCCGGATTGAGCAGGCACTGGATGATCAGGTACAGGCCCTCCTGGCCGCCGGTGGTGACGGTGATCTCCGTGTCGGGGTCGGCGCAGATGCCGTTGTCGCGTGAGAGTTTCGCGGCGATCGCCTGGCGCAGTTCAGGCAGGCCGGCGGGGTCGGTGTAGTGGTCGCAGCGGCCATCCGTGATGGCCTCGCGCGCGGCGACGACGATGTGCGCGGGCGTCGCATGGTCGGGGTCGCCCAGGCCGAGCGAGGTGACGCCGGATAGCCGCCCGGCCAGGTTCATCAGTTCGTCGCGTTCGTCCAGATATTTCGGCGTCGCCACAACCATGTCAGCGGCCTCCCTTCCACGCGGCGCCGGACGTGGCGACCGCTTCGCGTTGTAACCGTTGTACGACCGGCGCCAGCCGGCCCAGCGCCTCCCGCAGCGCCGTCTCGGGCGCGACCAGCGACAAGCGCACATACCCCGCCCAGTTCGCGCCATAGACATCGCCCGGTAGCACGCGTACCTCGGCATCGCGCAACGCGACTTCGGCGAACGCACGGCCGGTCAACCCGGTCGAAGAGACATCGGCGAACAGATAGTGCGTGCCCTGCGCGCCGCCAGCGGGCAGGTTCATCGCCGCCAGCGCCGGGATCGCCACAGCGCGGCGCGCGGCGACCGCGCGGACGGCGTCCGCCGGCTCAGCTTGCGGCCCCTCAAGCGCGGCGAGCGCGGCCCACTGTGCGAGCGCTGGCGAGCAAATGGTCAGCGATTGCTTCAAGTGCGTCACCGGTTTCAGATTCGCTGCCACACCAGCCAGGTAGCCCGCACGCCAGCCGGCCATCGCGTAGCGCGTCGAAAAGGAGCCGACCAGCACCGTCCGCCCGCGCATTCCCGGCAGCGTAGCGAAATTGACCCACTCCGCGTCATCGAAGATGAACGGGCGGTAGGTCTCGTCGAGCAGCACGGTGAGGTCGTAGGCGCGCACGAGCTCCGCCAGCGCAAGCAGTTCGGCGCGCGGCGTCACACCGCCCGTGGGCGCGGCCGGCGACCCGAAGATGAGCGCGCGGGTGCGCGGTGTGATCCGCGCCGCAACGGCCGCCGCCGTCAGCGCGTAGCGGTCGGCGGCGCTGGTCGGCGCCAGTACCGGCACGCCGCCCGCCAGCCGCACGCCTTCGCCATAGGCGGCCGGCGCGGGGTCTTGCACGATGACCTCGTCGCCGTCCTCGATGAGCATCTGCGTGGCGACGAACAGCCCTTCGTGCGCGCCGCCGGTGATGAGGATTTCGCCGTTCGGATCGTACGCCAAGCCGTCTTCGGTGGCGAAGCGCGCCGCCACCGCCGCGCGTAGCGGCGCGATGCCGGTGCGGTCGGTGTAGTGGGTTGCGCCCTGGTCGAGCGCGGTGAGCGTCGCCTGGACGATGTGCGGCGCGGCGCGGCGATCGAGTTCGTCCGCCGCCAGGTCCAGCACCGGCGTGGCCGCGCAGGGAGCGCCAGCGGCAGCGGCGGTCCAGGCGGCAGCGCGCCGCGCCACGAACCGTTCACCGCGCTCGACTTTCTCACCCGTCCGTACCAGTGTGCGCGCCGTCACTGTCCTGCTCCTTAGCGACCGACAAACAAAAAACCCTCCGCCCATACGGGACGGAAGGTTCGTTACCTCCGTGGTACCACCCGACTTCAGCAGCGCACCGTTGCACGCTGCCCTCGTTGGCTGCCAGATAACGGTGGCGACCGGGGCTGCTTACTGGCTCCTGGTGGAGCGTTCGGAAGCCGGCTCACAGGGGGCGTTCCGCCAGTTGCCAGACCAGGCGGCTCTCAGTCGGTGGCCGTCTGTTCCTGTTGACCGCAAACCCGGCGTACTCGTCCTGCTCAACGCCTGACGGTGCCAGTATAGCAGCCAATCGCGAAAGTGCAAGAGCCAAACCGGCTACGCGAGACCGGCTTCGCGGGCGCGGAGGGCGGCCTGCGCGCGGTCGGCGACTTGCAGTTTGGCGAAGATATTCGAAACGTGGTTACGGACCGTCTTGACGCTGAGGAAGAGCACGGCGGCGATCGACTGGTTATCGCGGCCCTGAGCGATCAGCGCGAGCACTTCGCGCTCTCGCTCGGTCAGTTCGGGGAAGAGCGTGGGCACTGGACGATTGGCCGTGAAGAAGGTCATCAGACGACGCGCGATGGCCGGGCTGAAGATCGCCTCCCCCGCAGCAACCGCCCGAATCGCCCGCAACGTCTCGGCCTTGCGCGCCCCCTTCAGCAAGTAGCCGCGCGCCCCCGCGCGCATCGCCGCGAAAACCGAATCATCGTCCTCGAACATCGTCACCACCAGCACGCCAACGTGTGGACTGGTCGCCGTAAGCCGGCGCGTCGCCTCGATGCCGTTGAGGTCCGGCATCTGCAAGTCCATCAGCACTACGTCCGGCAGCGTTCTGGCCGCAAGCGCGAGCGCGGCGGCGCCGGTCGCGGCCTCGCCCACGACGGCCAGGTCGGGTTGCGCGGCGAGCAGGCCGCGCAACCCCTCGCGAAACTCGGCATGGTCGTCGGCGATCAGGACGCGGATCGGCTCGGTGTCCATCACGCAAGCGCCTCCACCGCACTGTCTGGCACGGGGTGGCAGGGCAACGTAGCGCGCACCAGCGTACCGCCAGCCCGCCCTGCCCCGATATCGCAGGCGCCGCCCAGTTCGGCCGCGCGCTCGCGCAGCGAGGTCAGCCCGACACCTGCCGTGCGATCCGGCGCGATGCCGCGCCCATCGTCTTCGATCTCGATCGTCAGCGCCGGCAGTGCCGCGTCGAGAGCGAGGCGGATTACACAGTCGCGCGCTCCGGCATGACGCACCACGTTCGTCAGCGCCTC
>DASUBC010000444.1:0-4393 GCA_035763465.1 Thermomicrobiales bacterium | reverse complement strand
GCAGTGGGTTCTCCTCAGCACTGCATCAGTAGACAAACTCGGTGCTGAAGCAAATCTACTGCCCGTCTGCCCGTCTGCCCGTCTGCCCGACTACGTGAGAGGAAACGAACGTGCGTATTCTCGTAACTGGCGGCGCGGGCTTCATTGGCTCGCACGTCGCGGCGACGTTACTGGCGGCGGGCCACGAGGTGGCCATCGTGGACAATCTCTCGACCGGGCATCCCTGGAACGTGCCGGCCGGCGCGGCCCTGTATGAGTGTGACATTCGCGACGAGCGCCTGGCGCAGGTCTTCACTGACTTCAAGCCCGAGGTAGTCAGCCACCATGCCGCGCAGATGAGCGTGCGCGTCTCGTTGCAGCAACCCCGGCTCGACGCCGCCGTGAATGTCGAAGGCAGCGCCCATCTGCTGGAGTGCGCCCGCGCGACCGGAACGCGCAAAGTCATCTATGCCTCGACCGGCGGCGCGGCCTACGGCGAGCCGCGCTATCTTCCCTGCGACGAAGAGCATCCGGTCGCGCCGCTCTCGCAGTATGGCATCTCCAAGCACACGGTCGAGCACTATCTCGAACTGTACGCCGGCCTCTACGACCTCGATTACACCGTGCTGCGCTACCCGAACGTCTTCGGGCCGCGCCAGGACCCGGAGGGCGAGGCGGGCGTGGTCGCTATCTTCGCGCGGCGGATGCTGCGGAATCTGCCGATAACCATTTATGGCGACGGCTTGCAGGAGCGGGATTTCGTCTACGTCGGCGATGTCGCGCGGGCGACCGCGCTGGCGCTGACGAGCGGTTCACGCGCGCTGGTCAATCTCGGTTCCGGCCAGGGCACCAGCGTGCGCGCCATCTTCGACCTGCTGGCGGATGACATTGGCTACACCCAGCCGCCACACTACGCCCCGGCGCGGCTGGGCGAGGTCTATCGCATCTATCTGAGTGGCGACCGCGCGCGGGCGGTGCTCGGCTGGGCGCCGGAAGTCACGCTGGCGGACGGCCTGCGCGAGACCGTCCGCTGGGTCCGCACCCAGGACGCCGTGGCCGCGCCGGCGTAAGTGGCCCTCACCCCCGCTCGCCGGGGTACCCACGCAGTGGGTCGCGCCTCCCCTCTCCCGTGATACGGGAGAGGGGACCGGCGAACGCAGTGAGCCAGGGGTGAGGGCCGTTACTTCGGCGTGTCATAGCGCAGCAAGGCCAGTTCGGCGGGCGTGTTGCGCGGGTGGTGGGTTTGCAGCACCGCCTCGATGTCGCCGAGCGGGTCGTGGCCGTAGCGCTGGGCATAGGCGTCGTGCAGTTCGCGCTCGGCGGCCGTCACTTCCTTCAACGGTAGATCCACCCACGCGCCGTCCTGGCGCGCCGAGGCGCGGATGGCGATGAGCACTTCCTGGTCGGCGCGGGCCTGCGGCGCGCCGTAGGCGGGCGCGGTGTTGTCGAGAATGGCCTGGCGCGTCGTGGCGAGGATGTCGGTGCGGCCAATGTCGTCGGCGCCTGCGCCGATCGGCAGGTCGCGGTAGGGGTTCTCCCAGACAAGCGGCGGGTCGGTCTCCACGTAGACGCGCGCCAGGGCCGGGCCAGTGGCGGTCTGCGTCACTTCTTCGCGAATCGGCAACACCTGGCGCTCGCCGTCGCGCACGAGAATCAACTCGTTGCCGGCGATCGTCCCTTTGGTGCCGACGACGTCCCAGTAATTGCGGTTCTGCGGGTAGAGCGGGTACTGGTAGACACAGACCGTGCCGCTGGCGAACTCCACTATCCCCAGTTCATACGGTCCGGTGGTGTACGAGCGGCCCAGCCGGTCGTCGTACGGCGGTATCGGCGTTTCGCGCACGTAGCCGCGCACGCGCTTGGGCGCGCTGCCGATAAGCGTGCGCGCCGCGCTGATGCCGTGGTACGAGCCGGAGTAATACCACAGGTGGAGTTGCGTTATCTCGCCGATCAGTCCCGCTTCAATGATTTGACGCTTCAACTTCTCGCGCGGCCAGCGCCAGACATTCTCGGCGACCTCCAGTTTGACGCCGTGCCGTTGCGCCGACGCAATCATCGCATCTGCCAGCGGCAGGGTCGGCGCGATCGGCGTCTCGGAGATGACGTGGACGCCGTGCCGCGCGGCCAGTTCCACGGCGGCGTGGTGGCTGTCGGGCGGCGTGATGACATAGAGCAGCGCCGGCTTCGCTTCCACCAGCATTTGCTCCAGATTCGTGAAGTGCGCGGTCTTAAAGCGCGCCCCCGCCTGCGCCGCGCGGTCCGCGTCCACATCGCAGACCCCGACGAGCTGGCAGAGCGTCCCCAGACGACTGAGAGTGCCCAGATGATCCTGCGCGCGATTCCCCGCGCCCAGCACCGCGACCGGCAAGACGGTCATGTACTCCTCCTTGGTAGTGACGAGTGATGAGTGACGAGTGACGAGTGGGTCGTGCCGGCGCGATGCTAGCCAGCAAACGCGGTGCCGCTGCGGGCCACCCCGGATTTCAATCCGGGGCTAGCTGGCCTGCGGCCACGAAGTCCGCCTACGCGGACTGAGGCTGGCGAACCTGTGTAGTTATCACCCAGCTCCGGCGATGGCCAAAACCCAGTCCCCGAAGGGGGACTTCATGGCGCCGCAGCGCCATTTAGCCCCGGATTTCAATCCGGGGCACATCGCAGCGGCACCGCGCCCACCCACCGGCGCCACGCTGACAAGAACCCACTCGTCACTCATTGTTCGTCACTCGTACCGGCCGGCCGCCATTGCGGCTCGACTCGTCCACGGCGAAACACGCTTCGTGCGTGTTGACGACGTTGTGCAAACTGGCGTGCGATTCCACGCCCGTGCGGATGCATTCGATGAAGTGGTTAATCTCCGCTGGGAAGGGGTGATGCGACACCGCGCCGCTGTTCGGCAGGATGGTCGGGAAGGACGCCCAGCCGAGCGTGCCGGGCATCTTGCTCCGTGAGTAGAACTCGTTGTCGCGCAGCGCGCCGTCGGTGCCGAGTACGTCAATGTTGAACTGGTAGGGCATCCACTGTTCGGTGCAGGCAGAGACCTTGCCGGCCATGCCGTTAGCGAAACGGACGAGCGCGACCTGGTTGACCGGCGCGTGCGGCGCAGCCAGCGCGGTAAAGTCGAGGGCGCTGACCTCGACGATGTCGCTGCCCATCAGATAGCGGGCCAGGTCCATCGCGTGGCAGCCGCCGCTGACCATCGCGCTCACCGTGCCGCGCCCCAGCCTACCTTTGGCCCCTGGATAACCGCCCTGCTCGGCGTTGTGCCAGTAATCGGTCTGCACGTAGAGCAAGCGGCCAAACGCGCCGTCGTCGAGCAGCGCCTTCGCCGTCACCACTAACGGATTCCAGCGCAGGACGAAACTCACCGCCGAATAGACGCCGGCGGCGAGCACGGCCGCGTCCATCGCGCGCAGGTCCGCGACGGTGAGCGCGACCGGCTTCTCGATGAGCATATGCTTGCCTGCGCGGGCAGCGGCGATCGTCTCCTGCGCGTGGCGGGTGTGGGGCGTACAGATGGAGAGCGCCGCCAGACCCGGATGCGCCAGCAGCGCGTCGAAGTCGTCGTAGAGGCCGATCTGGTCGGGGTCCAGCCCAACCTGGCGGGCCTTCGCCGCCGCGCCCTCCTTCGTGCGACTGCCAATCGCGACGACGCGGCAGTTGGGATTCCGCAGATACGCCTTCAGATGCTCCGTGGCGACGTTCCCCGCCCCCTGGACGGCGACGCCGAGCTGCTCCGTCTCCGCCATCGCTCCCTCACTTCCTCACTGGCCTGGTCATGCGCGGGCGTACCATAGCATGTGGGGCGGGGCTGTCAAGTCGGGCAGTCGGGCAGTCGGGCAGTGAGTTCTTGTCAGCACCGCGCCAGTAGACGAGTGCCGCGCCCCGCCCGGCGCGCTACCGTGGTGCGCTAGCGACAACGTGGGGTATGCTGCCCAGGCTGCACCGCGTGGAGCATACGGCAGCGCGCAAGGGAGAGAGGCTAGGCGACAATGCAGGCAGCAGAGGTACTGCGGGCGATGGCTGCGGCCATGGCGATCGCCGCTTCACTGGATCTGGCCGCCGACGACGCGGTCGTGCTGCATGACTCGAACAAGCTCGCGCTGCGGCTGCTGCCGTGTGACGTGCTGGCCCGGGTGGCGCCTGAATCGCAGCAGGTTGCCCAGTTCGAAGTCGAGCTTGCCCAGCAGCTCACCGCAGCCGGGTGCCCGGTCGCTACCCTTGAGCGGCGCGTGGCCCCACGGGTCTATCAGCGTGATGGCTTCGTGGTCACGCTGTGGACCTACTACGCACCGGCGACCCCGCACGAGGTCGCCCCAGCCGACTACGCCCGTACGCTCGGGCGGTTGCATGCCGGCATGCGCCAGCTCGATCTCCCGACGCCGCACTTCATGGATCGCGTTGAGGAGGCGCAACA
>DASUBC010000443.1:0-3249 GCA_035763465.1 Thermomicrobiales bacterium | reverse complement strand
CACGCTGATCGGCTATCAAGCCTCGGCGCGTGGCGGGGTCGTGCGCGTGCGCGTAATCCCGCCGCGCGTGCGGCTGGGCGGACAGGCGATCACAGTCATGCGCGGCGAACTGCTGCATTAACATCGCAAATTGGCGAGAGGAGGACACTGATGGTAACGATGCTGCACAGCGACCAGATTCGCGAGATTGAAGACCGCGATCTGGTTGGCCTGTACGCGAAGCGCGAGATCGCGCTGGTGCGCGGCCAGGGCGTGACACTGTGGGACAGTGACGGCAAGGAATACCTCGATTGCATGAGCAATTACGGGGTCAACGTCCTCGGCCACGCCCACCCAGCCGTGTCGGCGGCGATCAAGGAGCAGGTGGACATCCTGACGAACTGCCACAGCAGCTTCTACAACGATGCCCGCGCCCGCTTCCTCGCGATTCTTTCGGAAATGGCGCCGGCGGAGTTGACGCGCGCCTTTCTGAGCAGTTCGGGCGCGGAGTCCATCGAGGCCGCGCTGAAGTTTGCGCGCGTGGCGACGGGGCGTACGAAGGTTGTGGCGACGAAACGCGCCTACCACGGCCGGACGCTCGGGGCGCTCGCCGCGACCGCCGAGAAGAAGTACCGTGACCCGTTTCTGCCCTTGATGGAGGGGTTCAGCCATGTCGCCTATAACGACGTGGACGCGCTCGGCGCAGCGGTGGACGAGGGCACGGCGGCGGTCATTCTGGAGCCGATTCAGGGCGAGGGCGGCATTTATGTGCCGCACGACGATTACCTCGCCGCCGCGCACGAAATCGCGCGACGGGCCGGCGCGCTGCTGATCTTCGACGAGGTGCAGACCGCCTTCCGTACCGGCACGCTCTTCGCCTGCCAGGATGCTGGCGTGATTCCCGACGTCCTCTGCGTCTCCAAAGGCATCGCCAACGGCTTCCCGCTCGCGCTGACCCTGGTGACGGAGGAAGTCGGCGGCCGGATTCCGGCCGGCAGCCACGGCACAACCTTTGGCGGCAATCCGCTCGCCTGCGCGGCCGGCGCGGCGACGCTGACCGCGTTGCGCGACGAGGACCGCTTCGCGCAGAGCGCGCGGGTTGGCGCGTATTTTCGCGACCAGCTGCGCGGTCTCAATAGCCCGAAAGTGCGCGAGGTGCGCGGGCGGGGGCTAATGATCGGCGTCGAATTGAAGGAGCGCGCGACGAAATACTTGCGCGGCCTGCAAGAGGGCGGCGTGCTGGCGCTGATGGCCGGGGCGACGACGCTGCGCTTCCTGCCGCCGCTGCTGCTGACCGAAGCGGACGTGGACCGGGCGGTGGCGGTGTTCGGCGGCTTGCTGGCGGGCGGCGCGGCGAGCGGCCGGGATGGAGCGGAGGCTTAAATACATGCACATCGGAGTGCTGCTCTCGCGGGTGCGCGTCGAAGAAAAATTACTCTTTGCCGAACTGGACAAGCGCGGCGTGCCATGGTCGCGCATTGACGACCCGGAACTGGTGCTGCGGCTGGATGAGCCAATACGGCAGTACGATGTCGTTCTTGAGCGCTCGATCAACCATACGCGGGCGCTGCACGCGCTCCGCGTCTTCAACGACTGGGGTGTGCCGACCGTCAACATGTTCGACGTCGCCGAAGTCTGCGGCAACAAGTTGCTGACTTCGACCGCGCTGGTGCGCGAGGGCGTGCCAACGCCGCGCACGCTCGTCGCGTTCACGCCGGAAGCGGCCCTGCGGGCGATCGAAGAGCTCGGCTACCCCGTTATCCTGAAGCCGCCGATCGGGTCGTGGGGCCGCCTGCTCTCGAAGGTGAACGACCGCGACGCGGCCGAGGCGCTGCTGGAACACAAGGAGATTCTCGGCTCGTTCCATCATTCCACGTTCTACATCCAGGAATATGTCGAGAAGCCCGGCCGCGACATCCGCGCCTTCGTCGTCGGCGACGAGACGATCTGCGCCATCTACCGCTACAGCAAGCACTGGATCACCAATACCGCGCGTGGTGGCGTCTCCGATAACTGCCCGGTGACGCCGGAGATGGACGCGATGTGTCGCGCGGCGGCGCGGGCGGTCGGCGGCGGTGTGCTGGCGATTGATCTGGTGGAGACCGGCGGCAGTTACCAGGTGATCGAGGTCAATTATACGATGGAATTCCGCAACTCCATCGCGCCGACCGGCGTCAATATCCCCGGCCGGATCGTGGATTACACCGTGCAAGTCGCGGAAGGCCGCCCGGTCGGCGCCACCGCCTGACAAGACGGACCGTCGCTGTCATCGCCATCCGTATCTCACGAGGCGCGGGTGGCGATGGCGATCATCCGTTCGCTGGCGGCGGTGAACGGCTCCAGATCATAGGAACCGTAGAATGTCACACCGGTGAAGCCCGCGCGCTCCAGAAGCAACTGCAACTCGAACCGGCCAGTGTAGCGCAACACGAACGGAGTGGCGGTGCGCTGAACCGCGCCATCCGCCCGCACGCGGTCGTAGAAGAAGGTCGTCTCGATCCGCTGTTCGGCCGCGTCGAGCGTGCTGGTCGAGAACTTGTCAATGCGCTCCCCGGTGCGCGGATCGCGGAAGGCGCCCGCGTGGACGACCCGGCCATCGTATTCAAGCAACAGGTCGGGATGCGGCGGGAAGAGGTCGGCGATAAAGACGCCCTCCGGGCGCAGCCGCCGCGCAACGGCACTGAGCGCGGCGAGCTGGTCGGCCTGCGTTTCCAGGTGAAAGAAGGAATTGATCGCGCTGAAGGCGAGCGCGAAGCGCCGCCGGCCGAGCGCGGCCAGCGTCCGGATATCGTCCCGCACCAGCGTCACGCGCGTGGCCACGCCAGCCCGCGCGGCGGCGTCGCGCGCCAGCGCCAGCAGCGCGGGCGACAGGTCAACCCCCGTCACCATCCAGCCATCTTCGGCCAGAGGAATCAGCGCGCGGCCCGTGCCGCAGCCAAGTTCGAGGACCGGGCCGACGGCGCGGGCGGCAAAGGCGCGGTAAAGTGGCAGATCGTCGGCATACTCGCCAAACTCCAGGTCGTAGAAGGGCGCGAAGCGGTCAAAATCAGCTGCGGTCATTGCCGGCTGGGCGGCGTTCGTTGTGCCGGGGTTGGGCATGTCACGTTTCGTCATGCACGCATTATAGGGGAAGCCGCCTGCCCCCGCCGGCATGGTATCATTGGCGCATTATGGCGACACGAACGGGCGCGAACGCGCCAGCGAAACAATTGAATGATCGTGGTGACGGCGAGAAGCTGGTTACCAGCAACCGGCAAGCCCGGCACGAGT
>DASUBC010000442.1:0-4149 GCA_035763465.1 Thermomicrobiales bacterium | reverse complement strand
CTCCGACAGCGGTGCAGGCAGCCGCAATTCCGGAAAGCGCAGCGCCTCCGGTATATCGGCAAAAAGGTCTTCGATCTGCTCCACGCCGATCGCCCGCAGCATCCGCGCCCGGTCGTCGGCGGTATGTGGCACGTAGGACATTATTCCCCCAGTTGAACGCGGAACACGGAATTAACTCGCGTCAACACCGTGCCCGTTGTCTACCGCAGCGCTATTCCAGCCTTAATTCCCTGTTCCGCGTTCGGCTAATGGCTCTCCCGCACCACCTGCTCGTAGCCGGCGGCGTCGAGCAAGTCGTCGAGCTCGGCCGGGTTGGCGACGCGCAGCTTGATCATCCAGGCGCCGTCGTAGGGTGAGGCGTTCACCGTTTCGGGCGCGTCGGCCAGGGCGCTATTGACCGCGACGACTTCGCCACTGACCGGCGCGTAGACGTCGGAGACGGCCTTGACCGATTCGACCACGCCGAACGCATCGCCCTTCGCCAGGTGCGCCCCGACTGCCGGCGTCTCGATGTAAGTCACATCGCCCAGTTCACTCTGTGCGAATTCAGTGATGCCGACGGTCGCGACATCGCCGTCCACCTTGACCCACTCGTGCTCTTTCGTATAGCGGCGATCATCGGGTAATTCCATCATCACGCTCCTCTAGCACCTCAGTCGCTCGTCTTCCGCTCACGCTTATAGAACGGGGTCTTGACTTGCTCCGCGCGCACCGGCTTGCCCCGGATGATGATATCGAGCGGCTTGCCGACGCCGGCGACATCGCGGCGCACGAGCGCCAGCCCGATGCTCTGGTTGAGCGTTGGCGCGTGCGTGCCACTGGTGACGTGGCCGACGCGCTCGCCTCCCACCTGAACCTCGTAACCGGCGCGCGGCGCCCCGCCACGTTCGACCATACGAAAGCCGACGAGCCGCCGCGCGGGCTTCTCGTTCTTGACTTTTAGTAGCGCATCGCGACCGATGAAGTCGCCCTTGTCGAAATTGACCGCCCAGCCGAGGCCCGCCTCCAGCGGATTGATCTCCTCGGTCAACTCGTGACCATAGAGCGCCATCTTCGCTTCGAGGCGCAGGGTGTCGCGCGCGCCCAGGCCGATCGGCTGCACGCCATCGGGCCGGCCCGCGTCAAGGATGGCGTTCCACACCTGCTCATCGTACTCGATTGGGAAGTACAACTCGAAACCGTCCTCGCCGGTATAGCCGGTGCGCGCGATGAGGGTTGGCACGCCCGCGACCGGCGCCTCAACCGAGTGGAAGTACGGGAGTTGGCCGAGCGCGGCGCTCGTAAGCCGCTGCAACGCGCGTTCAGCGTGCGGGCCTTGCAGCGCCAGCATCCCGGTCTGATCGGTCACATCGTTGATCGTCACATCAAGATCAGTCTGCTCCGCGCGTCGCGCCTGCATCCAGGCGACATCGCCCGTGCGGTTAGCCGCGTTCAGGACGATGAACCAGCGGTCCGGCAGGCGATAGACAAAGAGATCGTCAATCGTGCCGCCATCAGGCCGGCACATGAGCGTGTAGCGCGACGAACCAACCGGCAGGGACGCGAACTCATTAGTTACCAGCCATTCGAGGAACGGCAGCGCGCCGGAACCGGCCAGTTCCACCTGACCCATATGCCCCAGGTCGAACAAACCGGCCGCGTTGCGCACGGCGCGGTGCTCCTCCAGGTCGCCGGTATAGCGCACCGGCATCTCCCAGCCGCCAAACTCGACCATCCGCGCCCCCAGGCGTACATGGGTGGCATGGAGCGGCGTCTTGCGGAGGTTCGTGTCGGTATCCGCCATGCGCCTTTCTCCCCTCGCTGTCGTTCCCTGGCAGCGCCGTTTTGCCGCCGCATACGCGGGTTCTCACCGTGGCGGGAGTATAACATAATCGGGCAGACGGGCAGACGGCAGTGGATGCGCGCGGAAGTTTTGCATCGGTACCGAATGGTATCGAGACGACCAAGCAAGGACGCCAATGCTGATCAGTGTACGTACCAATGCCGCAAAACCTCCGCACGCACCCGATTTCCCGGCGATCCTGAGCTGGTTGGCGGGCTATCTGGGTCATAGCGGCCTGCGGCGTCATCGGGTAGACTAGGAGAGTCGGGAGGCCGTGACACAACTCTACCGAGCGGCGTTAACGGATTAGCTCACCGGGGGGCTACGCCAGCCGGCAGACGCTGTGGGGGGCGTTGAGGCTGGGGAAGCAGAGGGACGATGCTCAGTGCCTATATCCAGGCGGCCATGGCGCACGCCACTGAGGAACGCCTGGAAGCAAGCGGACAATACTACGTTGAAATCCCCGAACTCCGGGGCGTCTGGGCGGCGGCGGACTCACCCGCCGCCGCGCGTCGGGAGTTGCAGGAAGTACTCGAAGATTGGATCGAGTTGGGTCTGGCCGCACATGACCAGTTCCCGGTGATTGATGGAATTGACATCAACCTGGAGCACTTCGCGGGCACCCACCACTGATGCCGAAGTTTGGGCCAGTTCGCCGCAACGACCTCATTGCTGCGTTTCGCGATCTTGGCTTCACCGGCCCCTATGCAGGTGCCAAACATGCGTTCATGCAGCGTGGTAGGTTGCGCGTCCGCATTCCCAATCAGGACATTGATGATGTCGCCTTACTCAACAAAATCCTGAAACAGGCTGGCATCACCCGCGCCGAGTGGGAAGCGGTCGAACCGATCATCATACACGCAACACGACGACAGGCGGGGCGGGGACCCCACTTGTCTGTAGTCGCCGGTCGTCAGTTGGTTCAGGCCGACACCGTACTTCTTCCCCCTCGCTCGCGCACGTAGAGAAGGAGTTAAAGGGGGTAAGGGGTGAGGGTCGCCTGGTAGCGAATGATGCCCTCACGCTCTTCGCGCGATACCAGGCTGCGCGACCGCAGCAACTCCAGGTGCGCGATCGTCTCCGCCAGCGCCAGCCGGTGGTGGAACGGCGCGAGGTCGGCCCAGCGACGTCGCCCGCCAGACCAGGGAAGTCGTACACACAGGTCGAACCCCGTCTGCGGCGCGGGCGCCAGGAGAGCCAGCAGCTCGTCCAGCCGCGCCTCGTGGTGGGCGGCCAGGGTATCAACACGGGCGGCGAGTTCGTGGAACGGCTCGCCGTGACCGGGGAAGACTACGTCCACCGGCAAGTCTCGCACGCGCCGCAGCGATGCCAGATAATCGCCCAGCGGGTTGCCGTCCTCAGCGGTGTAACAGCCGATGTTGGGACTGATGGCCGGCAGCACATGGTCGCCTGCGAGCAGCACCCCAGCCTGCTCGTCGTAGAGGCATACCTGCCCAGGCGAGTGGCCAGGGCACCACAGCACGCGCATGGTGAAGCGGCCCAGCGCGAGCGTATCGCCGTCGTGAATTGCCCGGTCTGGCGTAAACGGCTGATTGCGCTCGACCAGTTCCCCGCGCGCCGCGCCGGTCGCCTCGGGCGCGCTGGCGGGCAACCCATGGCGCAGAAACCACGCCGCCGACGCCCGCATAAAGGCGTCGCCATGCCGCCGCGCGGGATCGGTCAGGGGCCAGTCGGCGTGGTGCAGCAACACCGGCGCGCCGGACCGTTTCCGCAGCTCCGCCGCGCCGCCGCAGTGGTCGGGATGCGCGTGTGTCAGCACGATCAGGGCCAGATCCTCGGCGCGATAGCCCAACGCGGCGAGCGCCTGGTCGAGTGCGGCCCGGACATCCGGCCGCCGCCAGCCGGTATCAACGAGCACCAGCCCGGCAGCGCCGTCCAGCGCATAGACATTCACCGACTCGAGCGGGCTGCCCTCCAGCGGGAGGACGATGCGCTGGACGCCCGCTAACCGCGTGTGCGCTTGCTCCATTATCAACATCCCCACTCACCGTCCACCAACTGTATCGCCTGAGCAGGCAGACGCGTCACCCTGAAATCGAGCGACAGAGAAGCGACCGATCGCCTCGGCGACATCCGTATCTGCAGGCCAGTGTACCAGTCACCAGCATCGCGGCGCGGCTACCCATTGACACCGTTCGCCAGGTCTTGTTCGGCTGTCGGCGCTCTGCTATACTCCGACCGTGCGCGAAGCCGGCAAGGCATGCGCGCGATACTTTGGTGAGGTACCCAAGCGGCCAACGGGGGCTGACTGTAAATCAGCTGGCGTACGCCTTCGGGGGTTCGAATCCCTCCCTCACCACCCCAGT
>DASUBC010000441.1:0-5795 GCA_035763465.1 Thermomicrobiales bacterium | reverse complement strand
CACCGTGCCTTTCTACGGGCGATGTGCTGCTACCAAACCCACTGCCCGACTGCCCGACTGCCCGACTGCGAACTTCGACGACCGTCAGCGCCGTGCTGTCGCGGCGGCCGGTGGGGCTGGCGAGCAGGCCGCCCGCTTCGTCTTCGCCCGCAACATCGAGTAGGAGGGCGTAGGCGCGGCCGGGCGTTGGGCGGCGCTGGCGCGGGTGGTCGCCCTGCAACTGCGCGCGGCGGGCGGGGTTGAAGAGACCACCACCACCCGCGAGTTCTTGCAGGTCGTATTCCGTGCGGATAAAGGGATGGTCGCGGCCGAACTGCGCGATGCGCGCCCGCACGCGGTCGCCGTAGGCCGGCACGTCCGCGGCCACGCGCTCCCACGGCACGGTGAAGACGCGCCGCACGCCGTCCGCCGCCTCCAGCCGCCGCAGGTGGCGCAGTTGTCGCGCCAGCAGCGTCCGGTCGCTCCAGACCGTGCCGGAGAAGACCGTCGTCGCGTTAGTCGCCGCCGCCATGGGGTCGAAGACGGCGTCCCAGCGGTCGGGCGCGATGTCCTGCGCTTCGTTGGCGACGAGCAGGAGGGAGGCGGTCTCGCCGCGCACGCTGGCGGTCGGGCCGGCGGAGAGGAAGCGCGCGGTCGCCCGCCCCAGCCCCACGATGTAGCCGTCGCGCGCGGCCACCTGCCGCCGGTTGAGCGGGTTAGCGAGGCGGTCGAGCAGTCGTGTGCGGCTGATCAGGCTCTGCGGCCGGAAAGTCGGCGCGGCGACGACGATGGCGCCGCCCGCCTGCTGGTAGAGGTTGAGCAGATAGGCGATCGTCTGCGCCAGCACTTCGTCCTTGCCCGACTGCCGCGCGCAGACGACCGCGAACTGCAAGCCGCGCCCCTCGCGCACCGACGCGACAATCGCCCGCGCGATGTCCACCTGGTACGGCCGCAGCGCGTACCCCGGCAACAACCCGCGCGAAAACGCCGCCACGTCGGAGTAGAGGGCGCGGAGGGCGGTATGGGCGTCGGAAGTAGCGAGCATGGGCAACGCCTCTCGTCTGGTCGAAGGTCGGAAGGTCGAAAGTCTTTGTGGTCAAGGCTGTGGGCTGTCTACGAACGCCGGTTATACAGACAGCCACTGCCTTGTCAGGAGAGACCTTCGACTTTCGACCTTCCGACCTTCGCCCTCATTAGCGCGTAATCCGCATCACGATATCGGCCAGGACCGCGCCGATGGTAAGGAAGATGAGGCCATTGACGCGCTGGCGGATTTCGCGCAGTTCGTCGGCCAGGGTGCTGACCATCTGGCGCGTCAGGAGTTCGTAGGCGCTGCGCGGGTCGAGGTCGAGTGGTTCGGACGCGCGGTCGTGACGCTCGTGCAACGCGCGCAGTTGCGTCCGCAGTTCCTCGCCCGAGCGCATTCGCCGCCGCCGGGCCAGTTCGTCGTCGTGGTCATCGTGGGACATGGTGTACCTCCGGGTAATGATGAGTGACGAATGACGAATGACGGATTTTGGGTCAAACTCATCGGCAGACTGATGCCCTTGTGCTGAACCGAATATTCGTCATTCGTCACTCATCATTTGTCATTGAATATCTCCGCCAGCACGCGCGTCACCAGTTCGTTCAGGTCGCCGGTGGTGTCGCCCGCGAGGAAGCGCTGGGCGCGTAGGGCGTGGACGATGGCGTTGACGACACGCGCGACATCGGACGCCAGCCGGTGGGGGTCGTCTTCTTCGTCCAGCAGGCGCAGGAGCACGACGCGCAAGGCGCCGATTTCGTCCGTCAACGTCTCGCGGCGGCCAGCCTCAGCCAGCGCCTGGGCCAGCCGCTGGCTGAGGAGGTCGGCCAGTTGCCCGCTCGCCAGCAGACGCTGGAACGCGCTGGTGGGTGGCTCCGCCGGCGGCGCGGCTGGCGGTGTGGCGGGCGGCGCGTGTGCCGCGCAGAAGTCGCCGCCGCGCCGCGCCTGGGCTTGGCCGCCGGGCCGCGCGCACGGCCGTCCTGGTGGTCGTGTTCGTTCCATGTCGTCCGCACCTCCTTTCAACTGCATGACCCCTCTATAGATCGGACCCTGTTTTGGGGGCATTTAGTGCCAAACGAGGTCGAAAGTCGAAAGTCGAAGGTCGCTTGTGAAGAGGCAGCGGCTTGCTACGGACCGGCGCTGGTAGACAACTCGTCGCGTTGACCACCGCGACCTTCGACTTTCGACCTTCGACCCCAAATAGAATCAGGACTATCGGGCCAGTGACCGGGCTGGGCGGGGGCGCTACGCTTGGAGGGAGATGGCTTCCACCCCTGGTAAAAGGGGCGGTTTCTCGGGTGGGCGCGATGCTCGTGGGCAGGCGCGGTGCCGTTGAGGGGCTGCGCCGAATTTCAATCCGGGGCGACCTGTCGGCAGCACCGCGCTTATCCTTGAACGGAAAGGGCGGCGTGCCAGCAGAGGTGACAAACACGTCATGCTTGCCGAGCAAGAGCATTCGCTGACGAACGACAGACCCCAAGTGCGCGCGAGCCAGATCGCGCGGCGCGGCCTGCTTGCGCGGGCGGGCGGCGCGGCGTTGCTGCTGCCGGCGCTGCTGCTGGTCTTCAGCGTCCCGTTCGTCAGCCCAACGGACGCTGACTACTGGTGGCACGTCCGCACCGGGCAACTCATCCGCGCGACCGGCGCAGTGCCGCACGCCGACGTCTACTCCTTCACCGCCGCCGGCCATCCGTGGGTGGCGCAGGAATGGTTGACCGAAGTGGCGCTGGCGGCCGTCGCGGGCTGGTTCGGCTACGTGGGCAATGCTGTACTCTTCGGGCTGCTTGGCGCGGCGGCGCTCGCCTGTGTCGCGCTGGCCTGCCGGCGGCGCGGGGTGGGCTGGCTCACCACAGCGTTCTGCACGTTCTGGGCGGGGGTGATGTGTCTGCCCTCGCTGGGCGTGCGCCCGCAATTGACGACGCTGGCGCTCGCGGCGCTGACGGCGTTCCTGCTGACAGGCTACGAGCAGGGCCAGCGCCGCGCGCTCTGGGTCTTGCCACCGCTGTTCGCGCTGTGGGCGAACCTGCACGCGGGCTACCTGATTGGACTGGCCCTGCTCGCGCTCGCCACCGCCGGCGCGGCGCTGACCTGGCTCGCGCGCCGGCAAGCGCCCACGCCGTTCCCACTGCTTGCGACGACCGTCCTATCGGGACTGGCGACGCTGTTGACGCCGCACGGCCTGGACGTGCTGCGCTATCCGCTCAGTTACGGGCGCGAGAACGCCTCGCTCCAGTTCATCGCGGAGTGGCAATCACCGAACTTCCATTCGCCCCTCTTCTGGCCCTTCGCGGCCAGTTTGCTCCTGGCCGTGGTGCTGGGCGTTGGCCGGCGCTCGGTGGGGGCGACGGCGGCGCTGTGGACGGTGCTGTTCGCGTTCCTTGGCCTCCAGTCCATCCGCCATATCCCCCTCTACGCGGTCGTCGTCACGCCGGTGCTCGCCGCGCGTCTCAGTGAAGGTCTCCGCGCGCTGCCCGCGCTGCCCCTCCGCTGGCGCGGGCCGGCGCGAGCGGGCGCGGCATTGCTGGCCGTGCTGCTGCCCCTCTTGCTCCTGGGCGGCCAGGCGCTCGCGGTTGGCGCCGGCCAGTGGCAATTCGGGCGCGAGCCGAGCGCGGCCGGGTATCCGGCGGGCGCGGTCGCATTTATAGAAGCCCACCACCTGGCCGGACCAATCTTCAACGAATACCGCTGGGGCGGCTACCTGATCGCGCGTCTCTGGCCCCAGGAGCGGGTCTTCATTGATGGCCGCGCCGACCCGTACGGCGACGCGCTGCTGGCGCGTTACCGCGACACGGTGCAGGCGCGTTCCGGCTGGCGGCAGACGCTCGACGACTACCAGATTCAGCTCGTGTTGATTGACGTGAACAGTCCGCTGGCGGCGGCGCTCGCCGCCGACCCCGCCTGGCAGCAGGTGTACAGCGACGACACCGCGCGCCTCTTTCAGCGCCGCACGATAGGACAGCATTTGCGATGAAGCACTGGCGACACCGCTGGGACAGCGTCTCCACCACCCGCGCCATCAGCCTGCTCGGGGCGTTCTGCCTGGTCGTGCTGCTGCTGTTTTGGGCCGGCGTCATCCACGCCAATGATGGGCCGGAGCGGTATGTCCGGGGCGCGACCGACTTTATCCATATTTTGACCGGCGCGGAACTCATTCGGAGCGGGCAAGCCGCGCAGTTGTACGACCTGGAAGCGCAACGAGCGATGCAAGCGCGTATTCTGGCTCCGTATCTCACCCTGCGACCCAATATGGTGCTCGTCTTTAATCATCTCCCCATTGAGGCGCTGGCGCTCGTGCCGCTGCTGGGGCTGCCCTATCCGCTCATTTTTGCGCTCTGGTCCGGCGCGTCAGTGCTCGCCGCCGGCGCGGCGCTCTGGTTACTGGCGCGCTATGCGCCGCTGCCTGGGCCAGCCAATCGCGCCGGGCTGCTGCTCGCGTGCGCCTTTCCGCCCCTGCACCTGGCGCTCTGGCTCGGCCAGCCATCAGCCTTTGTCTTGCTGGGACTCTGTGGCGCCTGGGCCGCCCTGCGCCACGAGCGCCCCGCGCTGGCCGGAGTCGCGTTCGCGCTGGTGGCGCTGAAGCCGCAACTGCTGCCAATCCTCGTCCTGGCGCTCTGCCTGCAACGGCGCTGGCGCACGCTGCTGGTCACGGCCGGCGTGCTGGCGGGCGGCAGCATCGCCATGATGCCGGTGCTCGGCGTCGCCTGGCCGCTGCGGTATCTGCTGTTACTCAGCGGCAGCCGCGACTGGGGGGCTGAAGTCGGGGTTCATCCGGCCCAGATGGAGAACTGGCGCGGCCTGGCGGTCAATCTGTTCGGCCAAAGCGTCCCCGCCCTCGTGATGCCGTGCGTGGTGGGGCTTTCGCTTCTCACCGTGGGCCTCTTGCTACTCGCCTGGTGGCGTGCCCACCCCGCCGGCCAGGGCGCGGGAACAGCCGGCCAGGACGACCTCATCTGGGCGCTGGCGATTCTGGTCGCCGTGCCGGCTTCTTTGCACCTGCTGCCGCACGATCTCAGCGCGCTCGTGCTGCCGGCCTGGCTGCTTGGCCGGCGGGCGCTCAACGGCGCGTGGCCCACGTCGCTCAGTCGTGGCTGGCTCGCGCTGCTCGGCGGCGGCTACCTCTGCTCCTGGCTGCCGCTGCTCGCCAGTGACGCGCCCGCCGTCGCGGTCATCCCCACGGTGAGTCTGCTGGGCGCGGCGATTGGCTTGCTCGCCTGGCAATTGTGGACCTACCAGGGGCAATCATCGCCAGTGCCCCGCGCCGTGCCGCGCCAGGCACACGCGGAGGGTGGTCCGGCGCGATGAAGACCACCGTCGCGCCGCGCCGCGCCTTCCTCGCCGTACTGGCGCTCGGCTGGCTGCTGCTGACCTGGGCGAGCGCGTGGGGCAGTGTCGTCCACGCGGCGCGGGCGGGCGAGAACGATTTCTTCACCTTCCTCGATTCGTGCGACCAGTTCCGGCGCGGGCTGTCGCTCTATACGCCGTTGCGGCTCGTGCCGGGGCCGGACGGCTCGCAGCTGAACCACGCGAATCTGAATCATCCCCTCGTCACGCTGCTGATGCTGCCGCTCGACGCGCTGCCGCGCGAGGCGGCGTTCTGGGCCTGGGACGCGCTCGGCGTGGCGGCCTATGGGGCGGCGCTGGCGCTGGCCGCGCGGGCGCTGCGCCTGCGGCTCGACCCCGCCGGCTGGGTGTTCCTGCTGGCGCTGGCGGCGACCGCGCCGGGCGTGCTCTACTCGCTGCAACTGGGGCAGTTCGGCCTGCTGCTGGCGCTGCCGGTCGTCGTCCTCTGGCT
>DASUBC010000440.1:0-6956 GCA_035763465.1 Thermomicrobiales bacterium | reverse complement strand
TCTTCCAGTGATTCCTGCACCTGGCGCAGTTCGCTGACTTCAATGTCCGCGCCGACGAGCGCGCGGTTGATCGCCCCTGCCTGTTCGGGCGCGACGCTGAGGCGCAGTGCGCCGTCGGTGACCTGGACGCCGCCGACACCTGGCAGCGTGGCCGCGAGCTGCGCGGCACGGTCGAGCGGTGCGGCGCGCACCAGCAGCGCGCCCGGTCCGCGCAAGGCGGTGACGGTATTTTCGGCAATGAGCCGGCCATGTTGAATCACGCCGACACGGTCGCAGATCTGCTCGATTTCGCCGAGCAGGTGGCTGGAGAGTAGCACTGTGCGCTCGCCCTGGCCGAGCTGGCGGATCAGGACGCGCATTTCGGCCATACCTTTCGGGTCGAGGCCGTTCGTCGGTTCGTCCAAGATAAGCAGGGCCGGGTCTTTGAGCAGCGCCGCCGCCACACCGAGTCGCTGCTTCATCCCCAGCGAATAGGTCGAGAACCGGTCGTCCGCGCGGTCGGTCAGTTCGACCTGGGCCAGCACCGCATCAACGCGCGCTTCCGATACGCCGTTGTAGCGCGCCAGCACACGCAGGTTCTGGCGGCCGGAGAGGTAGGGATAGAAGGCGGGCGACTCGACCAGCGCGCCGACGCGCGCCAGCCCGGCCGCCGCGCCAGGCGCCGCGCCGAGTACCGTGGCCGAGCCGCTGGTCGGCCGGATCAGGCCGAGCAGCATCCGCAGCGTCGTCGTCTTGCCCGCGCCGTTCGGGCCGAGAAAACCGTAGATTTCGCCCCGTCGTACCGTCAGGTTGAGGTCTTCGACGGCGGTGATGCGTTGCCCATAGTGTTTCGTCAGATTCTGGGTCACGACATAGAGGTCCGGCGGCACGCCGTTTGCCACCGCTGCTGGTGAGGATGTCACCACCTGCGCCGATCCTTCCCTGGTCAGCGCCTGCGTGCCAGACTCACTGGTCTGACGTTGCTCACGGCGCAGACAGGCGAGCAATCTGGAACGACCCGGTGGCCGCTCACTGGAATCTACGCCCGATCGAACGATCGGTTTCGTCGCTGCTGATTGTTGGGCGTATTATTATGGATGCAAGGCACACGCTGGTGTGGATAGCGAGCGATGAAAGTAGCGCAACGGCCAGAGCGAGCCAGCCAGACAGCGGAGACCCCAGCGGCGGCGCGCGCGGGCGGCTGGTTCGCGATCGCGCGCCGCTGGTATTACCGGGCGCGCAACACCGCTCCTGGCCGCTTCATGGTCGGCTATCTCGGCACCTACGAAGCCAACGACCTGGCGGCGACGATCGCCTATCGCGCGTTGCTCTACACCTTCCCGCTGCTTGGGGCCATCGCGACCGCAGTGGGATTAGTCATACATAACACCAACCTGCTTATCAGCGTCAACGCCGCGCTGACCGAGATTTTACCCAGTTCGGTCTGGGACAAGCAGGTCACGGCGCTGCTGACGGCGAAGGACAATACCGGTCTGATCGGGCTGGTCAGCGTCGCGGGGTTGTTCTGGCTGGGATCAACGCTGCTCGCGAATTTGGGCCGTGCGTTCAACAAGCTCTACAACGTGCCGAAACGCCATGCGATCGTGCAGCGCCTGGTCGCCTTCGGACTGATCCTGCTGCTGGCGGTGCTACTGGTATCGAGCATCATTGCGTCAAGTCTGGTGACGCTGTTCGTGGACCGGCTTGATCCATTTGTCGCCATGCTTGGTCTGCATCTACCGGGCTGGGATTTCAAGGCGCGCGGCCTGGCGCTGGCGACGGCGCTGAGTACGGCGTTCATGCTCTTCACCATGCTCTACTGGTTGATTCCCAACGCCCGCCAGCGTTTTCGCGATGTCTGGCGTGGCGCGCTGCTGGCGGCGCTGTTGCTGGTCGCCGCAACGCAGCTCTTCCCGCTCTATGTCCGGTTTGCGCCGGGAAATGCCTATGGCGCGTTCTTCAGCCTGCTGTTTCTCCTGGTCACCTGGTTCTTCTTGCTGGCCCACATCATTCTGCTCGGCGCCGCGCTCAACGCGTTCCGGCTTGGCCGCTGGCGGGCTGGCCTGCTTGACGACATCGCCTGGGCCGATGGCGACGAGCTGCGCGATCTCCTCAGTCGCCTCCGGCGTAGCTGACAGTAGGCGCTAGCAGATTACCCCCTCGCTCTCGGTTAACTTTGTTTCCGAACACATTGCACGGTCAGCTCGTACGAGCAGGACTTTTTGGCGCTTGTTCGCGACCCCTGGCGGCTGCTACACTCCGGAGCGGTTTAGGCGCAGTTGGCGTTGTTTGACGCCAGGAATAACGGAGCACAATGCCACCAGAGTCGCAACCACGGCCATATCCATCCGTTGTAGGGAGCGGAGGAAGGCCGTGGAAAGGTCGCTTGTCATGACAACCGAAGAGGCCGCCTGGGTTGCCCGCGCCAAAGCCGGCGACCAGACCGCCTTTGCGGAGATTTTTGCGCGGTATGAGCGGCGCATCTACGCCTTTGTCTACCGGATGATGGGCAATGCCGACGATGCTTTCGACCTGACCCAGGAGACTTTCCTCAAAGCCTACCGGGCCCTCGACAAGACCGACGAGGAATTGAATGTCAACGCCTGGCTGCACCGGATCGCGTCGAACGCCTGCATGGACGTGCTGCGCCGCCGGCAACGCATCCGCTGGTTGCCCTGGGAGGGCGCCAAGCACGAGCGCTCGTCCACCCGGCGCGAGGACGACCCCGAGGAGACGCTGATCGGCGACGAGACGCAGCAACTCGTCGGGAAGGTGCTGGCGCAGATGTCGCCGCGCAACCGGCAGGCGATGGTGCTGCGCGAGTATGAGGGGCTGTCCTGCGAAGATATTGGCGAGATTATGGGCGTGTCCCGTTCGGCCGTGAAGTCAATCCTGTTTCGGGGGCGCGACGAATTCCGCCGTATTTACCAGCAACTGGAAGGCCAACGCTAGGGCAATGGATGTCATGGATTGCCGCGCCGTCCGCCCGCTGATTTCCGCCTACATGGATAGCGACCTGACTCCCGCCGAGTTGCGGGCGATGCAGGCGCATGTCGCCACCTGCCCGGATTGCGCGGCGCTGCTCGATGGCTACCGGCAGACGCGCTCGCTGCTGCGGGCCTTGCCGCAACCGCTGCCGCCGGCGCGTTTGCGGCCGGCAGTCTTTGCTGCAGCCACCCCGGCCTACCGGCGGCGCGCGTTCTTCATCATGCTGGGCCAGCGCGGGCTGACGGCCGGCGCAATCGCCGTTGTGCTGATCGCCGCGCTGTTCACCGCATCGCTCTTCCTGCGGACGGCGACGAACTCCAATGTCCCGCCACAACTCGTCGCGGTGGACCCGCCACCCGGCGTCAGCGTCAGCCCTGGTCAGCCGGTGCGCCTGACGTTCAACAAGCCGATGGACGAATTGTCCGTCAAGAACGCTATCGTTATTGACGCCGATCCGCCGCTCAGTCAGCAGGAGCGCGTCCAGCTGGTGCAGACGGCACAGTGGGACGACAAAACGAACACGCTAACGATTGGCGGGGGCTACGGCTTCCAGCCTGACCACGATTACACCATTCGCATTGACCCGGCGAAGGCGCACGACCGCGCGAATACGCCGCTGGAAGTCGCGCCGGCCATCGCGTTCAGCACGTCAAATGTCGTGCCGGCCAATCCGTCACCGACCGCGCTGGCAGCTGGGCCGCCATTCACGCCGACCCCCGTTGTCACACCGACTGGCACGGTTGCGCCAACCGCGACGGAACCAGCGGCGATCGCCGCCGTCTCCCCGACGCCGCCGGCTACCAGCGCGCTGCCGGTCACCGCGCCCGCGCCGACTGTGACGGCGACACCGAAGCCGGCTAACCCACCCACAAATCCGCCGCCCGCGTCACAGGAGCCACCCGCGCCGGCCAGGACGGCCACGCCAACACCGCAGCCGCCCGCGCCAACGGCCACGCCGGAGCCACCAGCGCCGACCGCGACCGCCGTGTTGCCAACCGCGACCACCGCGCCACCCACGGCGACGGCCGCGCCGCCGACGCCCACCGCCGCGCCGCAGTTACCCTATCCGGTAGTGGGAAGTTTTGGGACGCTCTACCAGGCCAGCCCGAAGGTGCGCGATGGTCTGGGCCTGCCATCTGGTACTGTGGCGACCGCGCCGGGCGCGTATCTCGCCTTCGAGCGCGGGGCGATGTTCTGGCGCGGCGACACCAAGACGATCTACGTCCTCTTCTACGAGCAGCCCGGCGTCTGGTACGCCTTCGCCGATAACTGGACCGATGGGATGGACCCGGGAGGGGGCGCCGGGCCAGCCGCCGGCCAGTTCTACCCGAAACGCGGCTTTGGCAAGGTCTGGCGGGAGAACGAGGATGTGCGGAATCGTCTCGGTTACGCCCTGGCGGCCGACGAAACCGCCGGGCCACTGACCATTCAGCCGTTCGACCACGGTCTGCTCCTCGCGCGCGACGCCGGCTACGTCTATGTCCTCTATTCCAACGGCGTTTTCGAGCGTTACCAGGATCCAGGGAAATAGGCGGGACGGCGGCCCCCTCGCCCCCCAATGCTGGGGGGAACTGCCGCGAGCTGGTCAGGTCCTGTGGTTCCTGTCAGGCGTGGGAACGCTGATAGCAGCTGTCGCCTGTGGAGAGGCTACCGGTGTCGGCCAACCAGCGGCGGCATCCCTCAGTATTGGGGACGGGAGAGGGCCGTCCCCAGCTTGACATGTACGAACACATGCCGTACAACTGTTCGTATCAACTGGCACGAGCAGTCAGGATGGCGTGGTGACGGGAACGGGCGCGCAGGCAACGGGAACCGTCGCGGCGGCCAGCGCCCTGCGAGAGCGGCTGGCGGCGCTGAGTGGCGCGCGACAGGTGGCTCCGCCGCGCCCGGCCGTCCCATCCCGCCCCGCCGTCACCCTGGCGGGTGGGTATGAGGAAGAGACCCCCTTCGGCCCCTGTTACCTCATCGAACGGCGGTATCCGCTCGACCACCGGCACGGCCCGCAGCCGCTCGGCGCGCTGACGGCGATCGCGCCAGACCTGCTGGCCGCGCTCGGCGGCGATGCGCGCCTGGCCGCGCTGCCCCACGAACGGCTGGTGCTGCTCGATACCGAGACGACCGGCCTGGCCGGGGGGACCGGCACGTACGTCTTTCTCGTCGGGCTGGGCTTTCTCACCGCTGACGCAGCGGGACCGGCGTTCGTCGTACGCCAGTACTTTCTGCGCGAGTTGCGCGAGGAGCGAGCGCTGCTCCATGCGCTCGGCGCGACGCTGACCCAGTTCGGCGCGCTGGTCACCTTCAACGGCAAGAGTTTCGACTGGCCCTTGCTGGCGACGCGCTACACGCTGGCGCGGCAGGCGCCGCCCGCTGCCACCTGGCCTCATCTCGACCTGCTGCATCCAGCGCGGCGGGTCTGGAAGCACCGGCTGCCGAGTTGCAGTCTGGGATCGCTGGAAGCGGCCATTCTGGACGTGCAGCGCGTGAACGACATACCGGGCGCGCTGATTCCCGACCTCTACTTTCGCTACCTGCGCGATGGCGACTCCCGGCCACTGCTGCCGGTGCTGGCGCACAACGAAGCCGACATCATCAGTCTGGCCGCGCTGTTGATTTACCTGGGGCAACTGGCCGGGCCGGATGGCCTGAACGTCTATCCCGACCTACCCGGCGCCGATCGCTATGGCCTGGCGACGCTCCAGGCGGCGCTCGGCCGCCATGAGGCCAGCATTACCGCGCTACGCGGCGCGCTAGCCGACCCCGCGCTACCAGCGCCGCTGCGCCGTCTGGCGCGGGTGACGCTGGCGCTGGCGTTGAAACGCGCGCGGCAGTGGGACGAAGCGGCGTTGTTGTGGCGCGACCTGATCCGCGCGGAGGCGCGGCGCAAGGCGCCCGACCCGTGGCCCTACAGCGAACTGGCGAAATACCAGGAGCATATCGCGCGTGATTATCCAGCGGCGATCGCCACGGTCGAGGCGGCGCTGGCGCTACTAGCGCTACGCGGTGTCGCCACCGGCCGCGATGAGTTGCGCTATCGCCTGGCGCGCTTGCAGCGCAAGCAGAGCGGTCCCGCGACACAACGTCCAACGCCCAATTCTTCACCATAAAGTACTGTGCGCTGGGCGAAATCAGTTGTCTCTTGCCAACGTATAGTAAGGACGGAACAGGGAGAACCGCGAAACGCTCGGGTCACCTGATAAGCACTCGGCAGGCGTACGCTTGCCGCACAGGTAGCCTGCGGCGTCGGACGGAGTGGACATTGGCATACGGTTAAGCAAGGAGGAAGCACCGTGTACAGCGCATCTGGCAACTACGGCATGAGTATGGAGAATACCTCGGGGCAGGGGCTGAACGCCGTCGTTCCCGCCGAAGTACAGGGACTGAACTGGGGTGCGTTCTTCTGGAACTGGATCTGGGCGATCTTCAATAACGCGGGTATCGTCTGGATTCTGGTGTCCTTCTTCTTCACGCCCATCGGCGCGATCTACCTGCTGATCAAGGGTAACGAGGTCGCCTGGCAGAACAAGCAGTGGGCCAGCGTCGAAGCCTTCAAGTCCACGCAACGGAAGTGGGCCATTGCCGGCCTGGTCCTCTTCGGCCTCGGTATTCTGCTGTCCTGTGTCTTCATCGTGCTGACGTTCGTCCTGGCCGCGGCCAGCTCGAGCTCGAGCTAAACGCTGTTGCAAGTTGCAGGTTGACAGGGTACAGGTTCTTGCGGATCAGCGTGTGAGCCTGCCTGAGAAACCTGCAACCTGCCAACCTGGAACCTGCAACACCGCTTACGCGCCGCGCACCCGGCTGGGTGCGCGGCCGTAGCGCGCTTTGAACTGGCGGCTGAACAGAAAGATGTCGTCGTAGCCGAGCGCGCGGGCGATCGCGCCGACCGGCATCGCCGTTTCCTCCAGCAGGTGCCGGGCGCGTTCCAGGCGGGTATGCAATGCGTACGCGCGGAAACTCAGGCCCACCTCCTGCGTGAAGCGCTGGCTGAAGTA
>DASUBC010000439.1:0-11851 GCA_035763465.1 Thermomicrobiales bacterium | reverse complement strand
GCCGCGCACGCCAGCCGCGAACCTCGAAGCGGCCAAGCTCGCCGACCGCCAGGCGGCGTTGCCCTGAAGACGGTCAACTGGTAGGCACAGTCACGTGCTTTCGGCCCGCGGCCCAGAGTCCAGGAGATAGTCGGCGGGATGGCGCTTGGGCGCGTACGCAGGTAGGAACAACAGGGCGAAGTGGTCAGGCACGCACAGGCTTATGCAAGCGCGGGCATACACTTATACGCCAGCCGGCGCGGTCCAAAGACCGGTCGCGCCGGTCGCGCCGGTCGCGCTCTCGCCTTTACCGAGGGACGGCCTGGACCGAGGCCGCGGCGAGCGTGCCGTCGGCTTGCATCGTACCGCTTACCACGACGTGCGTGCCGGGCCTAAGCGCGGAGAGCGACATCACCATCCCTGAGAACTGGGTCATGGGCGTCACGGCCACTCTCACGAACGTCGCATCGGATACCCGCACGGTGAACGACGACGCGCCCGCGTGCACGCTAGCGACCGTCCCAGTGACTTCCTGCTGCTGCCCCCCAGGACCGTTCTGGCCCCCTGCGGTGCCCGTACCCGTGGCCGAGCCAGAGCCCATGCCGGGCGTGGGGGTGCCGCTGGAGGCCATCCCCATCACCGTCACCTTCCAGGCGGTCAGTGTCGTGCCGGTCTTGTCGGCCTGCACCTGGACGCGATGTCCCCGGTACTTGGCAAGCCGGGCCAGCGTATGGGCCTGGCCGGTGACCTGCGTCTTGGCGTTGACGAGGATCGTGACTGCCTTCTTGCTGCCCGGCGGCTGTACACGGATGGACGTGATGGAGGGCTGCGCCGTCGTCATGGTGCCCGTCGGGGCGCTGGTAGCCGTGGCGGTGGTGGTGCCCGTGGCGGTGGCTTTCAGGACGCCCTCGATAGCAACCGCATTGGCGTGCGCATTTGCAGCCGGCGTCTGCTGCATGGCGGGCATCGCGCCAGAGTTCCCCGGCGCCGAGGTGTGGGTGGCAGGCATCGAGATGTTGGTAAAGGGCACATGGCCGCTCGCGGCGGTCACGGCGACGGCCGTCCCCCCGCTGCCGACGAGGAGGACGCCGAGTGCCGCCAGGGCGGTCTTGCTCTGCAGCAGAATGGCGAGTTTGCTGAGCATGCGTCAAGGACTCCTTCCTGCCCCACGGCGGGCGCGGGACTTTCACCTAAACGACGGGCACGAACATGTCGTGTCCTGTCGGAATGGACCGAGCAACTGGCATCGCTACACAAGTCACGCGTACACCTCGACAGTACCCAGTTGCACAGGAAAGCGGAAGGGTTTGGGCGGATAGAGGGGACCATGTGGCTAGTGGCGGCTCGTGAGAATCAGCCACCCTGCGCAGATGAACGCTTCAAAAACATCCTGGCGCAAAGTCAGAGCGAGGGAACGTGCTGATACAACTGTCGCGTAGTTCCTCGTCGCGAGCGGCTCATATCAGCTCGGACTGGGTTCTTGTCGTCGCGTGACACGCTGGAGACCCCTGTAGAAACGGGTGGTCGAGCATATAACGAACTCGCATCATATGGCGGCGCCGGCCCACACAGGAAAGAAAGAGGGCGTTCCCTTGGCGGGGGGAACGCCCTCTTCACTGCAATCGAGCTCGCGCTACTTGCCCTCGCCGCCATTGACTCCGTCTTCTTCTTCGTCCACTTCGTCATCCACCAGCGGCAGGTCCACCGCGTCGGCCTCGTCGTCGCCGTACATCGTGGCGATCGAGACGACCCGGTCACCCTCGCTCATGTGCATCAGCCGCACGCCCTGCGTCGGGCGGCTGGACTGCGAGACAGTGTGCCAGTTGGTGCGCAGGACCACCCCGTTGGCCGAGATGATCATCAGGTCCTGATCCTCCTCGGTCAGGATGCGCGCCGCCGCGACCGAGCCGGTCTTGTCGGTCAGCCGCGCGGTGATCACGCCGCCGCCGCCACGCCCCTGCACGGGATACTCATCAACTGGCGTGCGCTTGCCGTAGCCGCGCGTCGTGACGACCAGCACTTCGGAGTTGGGCACACAGGCGCACAGGCTCGCGACGGCATCCTTGATGTCCAGGCGAATGCCGCGCACGCCGCCACTCGTACGCGAGGCGTTGCGCAGCTCGGCCACCTCGAAACGGATCGCCTGGCCGCGCTCGGTCACCAGCATCACCGTATCGCTGGCGCGCACCAGCCGCGCGCCGATCAGCTCGTCACCCGGCTCGAGATCCATCGCGATCAGACCCAGGCTGCGGACCACAGCAAACTCGTCGAGGCTGGTCTTCTTCACCTCGCCCTTGCGCGTCGCCATGATCATGAAGTCGCGCGCGACGAACTTGGGCACGACCACCACGCCGGTGACGGATTCCTCCTGCTCGATGCCGATCAGGTTGCGCAGGTGATCGCCCTTGGCGGCGCGCCCGACATCTGGCAGGCCATACGCCTTGAGCTGATAGACCTTGCCCCGATTGGTGAAGAAGAGCAGCGAGTCGTGCGCGTGGACCACCAGCAGATGCGCGACATCGTCGTCCTCATGCGTCGTGATGCCGCGCGAGCCCTTGCCGCCGCGCCGCTGGGCACGGTAGGCGCTGGAGTTGATGCGCTTGATGTAGCCGTTCTGCGTCAGCGTCACGACCACCTCGTCGTTGGGGATCAGGTCCTCGTCGCGGAACTCGCCGGCCTCGGCGTCGTTGATCTCGGTGCGGCGCGGATCGCCGTACTTCTCTTTGAGCTCGGTCAGATCCTGCTTGATGAGCGCGCGAATCTCCTCGATGCTGGAGAGGATCTTCTGCAGGCTGGCGATGGCCGCCTTCACCTCGGCCAGCTCGTCGAGGATCTTCTTGCGCTCCAGCGCGGCCAGCCGGCCGAGCTGCATATCCAGCACCGCCTTGGCCTGCTCCTCGGTGAGCTTGAAGCGGGTCTGGAGGTTGTTCGAAGCGGTCTCGCGATTCTGCGACCGGCGGATCGTCTCGATCACCGCGTCGAGGTTATCCAGCGCGATGGTCAGGCCGTCGAGGATGTGCTTGCGCGCCTCGGCCTTGGCCAGATCGTGCTGCGTGCGGCGGGTGATGACGATCTCGCGGTGGTGGATGTGGTGCGAGAGAAACTGCTTGAGCGTCAGCGTGCGCGGCTGGCCGTCCACCAGCGCCAGCATATTGGCGCCGAAGGTGGTCTGCATCGCCGAGTACTTGTAGAGCTGGTTGAGAATGCTGGTCGGGCGGGCGTCGCGGCGCAGGTCCACCACCACGCGAATGCCCTGGCGGTCGGACTCATCGCGCACGTCGGTGATGCCGTCAATCTTCTTCTCGCGGGCCAGCTCGCTGATCTTTTTGACCAGATCGGCCTTGTTGACCTGATAGGGCAGCTCGCTGACGATGATGCTGATTTTGCCGCGCTCAGTCTCTTCGGTGTGGGCTTTGGCGCGCACGATGATGCGCCCGCGGCCGGTGGTGTAGGCGCTGCGGATGCCCTCGCGGCCCTGGATCACGCCGCCCGTCGGGAAGTCCGGCCCGCGGATGATGTGTGCCAGGTCCTCGATGGCGGCGTCGGGGTGATCAATCAGGTGGATGATGCCGTCGCAGACCTCGCGCAGGTTGTGCGGCGGGATGTTGGTCGCCATGCCCACCGCGATGCCCGCCGCGCCATTGATCAGCAGATTTGGCAGGCGCGCTGGCAGCACCACCGGCTCTTCGCTGTGGCCGTCGTAATTCGGCTTGAAGTCAACGGTGTTCTTGTCAATGTCGGCCAGCAGCTCCGCCGCGATCGGCGCCATCTTGGCTTCCGTATATCTCATGGCGGCCGGGGGATCATCGTCGAGCGAATTGTGGACGAACACGCCGCTGGCGAGCAGGAAGTTATGATGCTCGTCAACGGTGATGTCGTACACATCTTCGCATTCAGCGAGGAAGCGAACCGAGACGACCCGATGGTTGTAGTGAGCCGCAGCGTCAAGCACCTCCTCCCATGAGGCAAAGTACTTGATCGCACTCTCATAATGCGGGATCCAATTCGCGTCGCGCCGGCTCTCATAAACCTCGGGCGTGACTGGTTCGTCGGTCGTCTCGCGTAGCAGTCGCGCCACATAACCGGCGATCCGCTGGCGCATCACCTGACGCCGGTGCTCAGGGTCAGCCCACCTCAGACGAAGAGATGCTGCCGCCTTTTGTGAGAGCTCTTGCATCATCGCAGGGCTTGCTCCGATGCGGCGTAGATTACTCTCATGCACGCCAGCACGCTGAGCTTGGCGGAAGTCTGGTGTTGCCCACTGGCCCGCGATCTTCTCGCGATGAAGGTCTCGCGTGGCGGGATCGCGCCACAAGGTCTGCGCCATCCGCGCGAAGTGGTATGTGTCGTACTTCGCGCGATACGCGGGATTGCGCCATGCTGCACGAACGCCGGCTGAAACGCGCGCGCGCACTTCTGGGCGCGCCATTGCAGCCGTGATAGCGGCGACAATCTCTGCGCGCTTGGCGTCATCGCCCCACATCTCGCGGCTCTTGGCAGAGACAATGCGCGAAACATCACGCCGCTGCTCGGGGGTAAGCGGACGCTTCTCAATGCCCTTGAGCACCTTGCTCATGCGTATCCGGTACTCAGGATCTTGCCAGAGCAGGCGCATACGTTCGGCGACCTGGGCACGCAGCTCAGGATTTGATACATAGCGTGAACGGAGCTTGGGTGCGATACGCTGCCCATTGACGAGGCGGAAGGAAGGGTGCCGATTCTGCCGAATCATGCGCTCGCGGCGCAGCCGCCGGGCGTGAGGGTTGTCATCATAGTAGCGGCGGATTCCCTCGCGCTGGATGACGCGGAACTGAGGGTCTTGCCAGAGTTCAGCCGCGTGGGCTGCGTGCAGATGTAGATGTTCGAGGAACTCCATCCGCACAATGTTGGTAGGGCGATTATCAAAGCGATGGAAATTCTTATGGTGGCGGACAAACGCTCCATTGAACTCAGGCGCCTCGCCACGCTGAGCGTTGTAGGCATCGGCCAGGTGATGGACGAATTCCCACTCGCCTGTGGTCAGCTGCCGCACGCGCAGGTAGTCACTCATGCCCTCGCGCACTGGGGTAGTGTCGAAGTAGCCAGGCATGAGACTGTCATCTGGCGTGAGATGTTGTGCTTCTCTGTAGGTGCCATCACGCAGCATGAAGCGGTGATCAGGCGTGCAGCGGATCGTCGCGCCGCTATCAAGGGTAACCTCGACTAGCTCTGCCTTCTTGCGCGTGACGCGCGCATGGCGGCCCTCGCCTATGACGATGTGGCCGTGAGCATCAACCGAGTAAACATAGAACACTTCGTCGGCGGGCAATTGCGCCAACTCAGCAAAGGAACTTTCGGTGCCATCCAGTAGCGATATCTTGGTATCGCCGGTGAAACAGCCGAAGTTGCCCTGCCCCTGCACGAGTGGATAGCGCATGTTCCACCACTGCGCCAGACGCACCAGCGTATCGTAGACCGCGGCATCGCCGTGGGGGTGGTATTCCTTGAGCACCTCGCCGACGATACCGGCGCACTTGCGGAACGATCGGTTGGCCTGCAGGCCCATCTGATCCATCGCGTAGAGCACGCGGCGATGTACCGGCTTGAGACCATCGCGTACATCGGGCAGCGCCCGGCTGACGATGACACTCATCGAATAGTCTAGATAGGCATTGGTCATCTGGTCTACAATGCCAACCGGCTTGACGATTCCGAGCTCCATGCGATTGCGATCCTCCCGGCGAGATAGCTCTTAACGCACCTACCTCTGACCCTCAGAGTGATGAGAAGTTGCCATAAGGTTATTCCCTGCGCGCCAGCACGATCCGGTAGTGCGATGCCCGGCGGCATGCTCTCATCGCGGGCGCGCAGAGGCCTCTCTATTATACCACCTGGAACGCCCCAGCCCGCTTTTCATGCGGCTTTGGGGCCAGAAGAGGCTATCAGGGGCAGACACGACCGCATCCCCCAGGCTGCACGCGTGGGGGTCTGCGCATCGTGGGCGGTGCGCAGATGTGTTGGGCCGCGCACGCCATCGCTCTGGCGCTCGCGGGCCCAGGGTCACCGCCCTCTTCATTCGCGCGTGTCGGCCGAGCTACAGCGTGTGTTTGGCCGCCACCGGCTTCGTGCTGCACGCGCGGCACAATCTGTAGGTCTCGCGGCGGGTCGGCGCACGCGCGAGCTGGAGACCCGGCGCCCCATCGCGATCTTCGCGCCGTTCAATGGTGACCACCTGCAGATGGTCCGCGCAGAACGGCTGATCGCAACGGTCACAGGGCGCTACCGCTACCTGGCCGCAGTCTCTGGCATGGCAAAGCATGCCACTACCCGTGGCTGGTGATTCCATGGCCATCGAAGGCATGGGCATCGCGTTCTACCAGCGGTCGCCGCCGTATCCGCCGCCGCGCGAGCCGTAGTCGCGGCGCGGGCGGTCGGGGCGCGCTTCGGCCTCGTTGACCCGCAGCGTGCGGTTCTCGATCGTCGTGCCGTTGAGCTGGGCGATGGCAGCCTGAGCGGCCTCCTCGCTGCCCATCTCGACAAAGCCGAAGCCCTTGCTCTGGCCGGTCGAGCGGTCGGTGATCACGCGCGCCTCGACGATGTCGCCGAAGGGGCCGAACATCTCTTGAAGCTGATCGCTGGTGATGGAAAACGGCAGATTGCCAACATAGATGCGAGCGCCCACAAGGAGCTCCTTCACAGTTTGGTATGCGGGAGCCGCGGTCGGCGCGAGCATACTGACTGACGATTCGCGGAGCCAATCGGTGCGCCGCTCGACCAGCATGTGGAGGAGTCTGCGAGGGGCACGCCCGGCGCCGACGGGTGGCGCGGCAGCGCGTGCGCCCGGGGGTACACGATCAACTTCGCGCGTACTATATCACATCGCCTGGCGAGACTCCGCCGCAACCCGCTGCGTCTTCTCTACTAGTGGCGCACACCACGGCACCACGCGCGTCCGCGCACGATGGGCGAGCGGCACGTAGCGGGCGTGTGATACGCTGTACTGGTGGCGGTTGGCAGTCTTGAGCGCGGTCATGGATCACGCGTCGGCGTGTCCGCCGCCTATACTGACCTGCCAGCCCGGCGAATTTGTCGAGCAGTAACAGAGCTACAAAGCAGAGAAGAGAAAGGAGCGGCGATCATAGAGGGAGACGCGCGGCGTCTTCCAGATCGCCAACGTCACACGTGACAGAGATCCTGATTCGAGATGGCGACTCGTTCGAGGTCGCGCTGAAGCGCTTCACTCGCAAGGTCCAGCAGGACGGCCTGCTCTCAGAGGCCAAGCGGCATCTGCACTATGAGTCGCCCAGCATGAAGCGCAAGCGCAAGGCGGAGAACCGCGCGCGCAAAGAGCGCAAGGCCCGCGCGAAGGCCGCGGCGCGAGGCTACTAGCCAACCGGCCTCAGCGTGGCGCAGATCGGCGTATCGAGCCAGGCGAGCAGACCCAGCGACACCGTCAGCTGGGAAACTCGCGCAGTGTCTCGAGTCGCGCGCCGTCCGCCGCCATCTCGTCCAGCGCGCGCTGGTCATCGCCGGGCGTCACGTTGACGCCGCGCGCGGCGTCGGTCAGCACTCGTGCCTCGAAGCCCTGATGCAGGGCGTCCAGCACGGTCGCGCGGACGCAATAGTCGGTGGCGAGCCCACCGACATGCACACGGGTGATGCCCCGCTCCCGCAGCGCATCGGCGAGCGGCCGGCCATCGTCGAGTGTGCCCTCGAACATGGAGTAGCCGGCGTCCTCGGCGGTATCGCCGGTTGTGGCGATGGGTGTGCCGGGTGGCAACCGCAGGTCGGGGTGGAAGGCGGCGCCAGGCGTCCCCTGGACACAGTGGACAGGCCACGGGCCACCATACAGGGCGAAGTGGCGGGTGACGGGGGGATGCCAGTCGCGGCTGGCGAAGATCGGCATGCCGGCGGCCTGCGCGCGCGCGATGTACTCGTTTAACACGGGCACAACGGCGTCGCCCTCGGCGACGGCCAGCGCGCCGCCGGGGCAGAAGTCATTCTGGACATCCACGATCAGCAATGCGTCCGACATGGCGGCACCTCACTCACTCCTGGTTGGCGTGTGGATTGAAGCGGAAGAGCTGCGCGGGCCGGTGCTGCCCGCTCATGCGCGTGTGGGCCGTCGGCTCCACGATGCGCGTCAGCAGCAGCTTCTTGCGGAAATTGCGCTTATCCAGCGGCCGGTTGAGAATCGCCTCGTAGACCACTTGCAGCTCGCTGAGCGTGAATTCAGTCGCCAGGAGCTGAAAGCCAATCGTCGTGTATTCGAGCTTGCCGCGCAGGCGCTGCAGGGTATACGCCACGATCTGATTGTGGTCGAAGGCCAGCTCGGGCAGCTCATAGACACGCCACAGGCGGAGATCGGCGGCCTCGCGCACGGTGAGCGCGGCGGGCGGCAGCAGCGCGTAATAGACGACGGTGATCACTCGCATGCGCGGGTCGCGGCGGGGGTCGCCAAAGGTGTAGAGCTGCTCAAGATACGCATCGCGCGCGCGCGCAACCTCCGCGAGCTTGCGGCGAGCGGCGTCTTCGAGCGACTCGTCGGCACGCACGAACGCGCCCGGCAACGCCCACTGCCCGGCGAACGGCGCGTGCGGCCGGCGGATCAGCAGCACCTCCAGGCGGCGCTCGCGCACGGTGAGCACCACCACATCCACGGCGACGGCGGGATGATCGAGTGGCACGCGCTCGCTCTCAGCAGCCGCTTGCAGGGCATTGGCTGCCGATGGAGACATGTCGTGCGACGACAGAGCAGCGGTGCGCGCGGAGCGGGAGCGCGCCAGGGCGCCCTGCGGCTGGCCCATACAATCGCCTCCTGGCCCGGTGCGTGGCTCGTTTGCGCGGCGCGGAGCGCCCGTCGTGCGCTCCCCTTGACCGTATCGCCCGGCCGGCCGGATGTCAACTCGCAGGCGCCGGCCGCGTTTGGGCTGTGACCTTCGTCACATCGACACGAGATGCTTGACAGGTATCACACGGTGGACTATACTCGCTTCGGCGTGACACAGTAAGCAATCACCACTAGCGCGACTGGGCAATCTTACTCAGCGCGGGCACAGTGGGCACAGTGGGCGCACACCGAGCGAAGTGGTGGGTGGCTTGCTCTGGGGGCGGTGGAATTGTGGGTCTTGTGGTCTGGTCCGTGGTGTCAGTCGTCGCGACTGGCGACGTCCATCTGGTGTCACATGCCGCCGAAGCGCGTGCACCCATTCCGCGCACGGTTCCTCCTGCCGCCGGCAGCACTCGCTGTCGCCCTCGCACGCATGGCGTGGCTCTCGTACCGAATTTGAAATGCACTGTTCCTGAGCGCCGAGCTCATCGTTACAATTACATCCACCTCTCGGTTTCCAATCCCCTGGGTTGAGCGCGAGTACTCATGCTCGCGTGAGACTCGATTCTTCATCGTATCACGGCCTGCGTGCGATGGCGCGCTGCGGCAGATGCGATTGCGCACCTGCCTGTTCGCCCAGCCGCCGCACTACTCCCGGCGAAAGGAGGAGGTGCCGAACACTAGGCGACTTCTGCTACGAATCGGTGGGAGTGCCTCCGCGCAGCGTGGCTGCATGCCCGCCTGCCGCGGCTCGTGGGACCGCACGCCGCGACACGGCACAGGGTGGCATATCCCGTGTCAGCTCAGTTGGAGGTAACGATGACGATGCAAAAGCATCGTGTGGTGCAATTCGGCGCCGCCTTCGCGCTGATCGCCGCTATGGCGATCGCCGCGTTCGGTGCCACGGCTCTTGCGCGGCCGTCCGCCAGCGCGAACGTCACGGCCAGTGCGAAGAAGGCCGTCACGCAGCCGCAGATCCTCTTCAAGCATCAGGTGGACATGAGCAAGGTGCCGCAGGCCAGCGCGTCTGACCTGGCCAAAGCCTCGCGCTCGCTGCCTGCCCTGTACCCCGCCGGCCAGAAGGCCCACCAGGCCGCACAGCAGGCCAAGAGCAGCAGTGTCGCCCCCAGGGGCGCCGGCCTGACCATGAGCGGCGGCTCGACCCCGTCCCCGTCCTCGGCTTCTGTCTTCAACATCTGGGACGGCCAGAAGGACTCCGCGGCGACCTGCCCCTACTTCGGCGGCTGCCAGCCGCCCGACATGGGCATTGCGGCCAATGGCGCCGGCCAGGTGATGCAGAGCGTCAACACCTCGCTCGCCTACTTTAACATCACCGGCACCGTCCAATCCGGCTGGCCGAAGACCGCCCAGGCCTTCTTCGGCGTCGGCAACCCCGGTGCCTGCGATCCCAATGGGCCATTCATGAGCGACCCGCGCTCGTGGTACGACCCCTACAAGAACCGCTGGGGCCAGGCCGAGCTGCAGGTCGAGGGCGCCTTCGGCTTCAACGCCTGCCCGTTCTCGACCCTCTACTGGATCGCGATCAGCAACACCAGCAACCCCAACGGGACCTGGACGGTCTTCGCGATCAACATGGCCTTTGGCGGCGATCCGACGGCCGCGGCTGACTTCACCCAGTTCGGCTTCGACGCCGAGGGGATCTTCGTCTCGGCCAACATGTTCAACAACGCAGGCACGGCCTACGACTACGCTGAGGTCGCTGGCTGCAACTACCCGGCCCTCACCGCCTGCAACGGCTTCTGGAACCTCAGCGTTACCGGCCCTGGCGGCACGGTCTTGATTGACACCGTCAACCCGTCGGTGGTGCCGATGAACGCCGGCAACGGGCCGCGCGGCGAGCTGTTCGCCAGCTCGTTCAACAGCCCCGATCCGTTCGGCAACGACTGCGTCACCGCCGCCTGCCATGGCGTGTCGCTGTGGTCGTGGGTCAATCCGGGCGGCCCCAATAATGCCCTCAACGGCCAGTTCGTTGATACGCAGAACTATACCGAGCCACCCGCCGCGTCGCAGCCCGCATGCCTCGGCTGCATTGACGGCGGCGACCTGCGCTTCGGCGGCACGCCGTTCTACCATGCTGGCAGCCTCTATGTCGCGCATGCGACCGGCTGGACCAATGGCGCTGCCCAGCACGTAGTGGCCATCCAGTGGTTCCGCTTCCGCGTCACACAAAACACGAGCGGCGCGATTACTGGCGCGACTGACGCCGAGGATAACTACCTCGCCGCCGGTGGCAACACGCACCTTTCGCTGACGTACCCCGTGATGGCAGCCGATCTTGATGGCGACATCATCATGGGCTACGACTACATGGGTAGCGCCAACTTCCCGAGCATCAATGTGACCTCCAAGCGCGTCAGTGATCCGGACGGCACCTGGTCCGGCGGCCTCGGCCATGTCGTCGTTGCCGGCACCGTCAACACGGGCGATTCGCGCTGGGGCGACTACGAGGCGATGAGCTACAACGCGCCGTACCAGGACAACATCTGGTTCGCCTCGGAGTATCCCAACCCCACGACTGGCGACTGGAACACCAAGGTGATGCGCCTCAGGATCGCCACCCCGCGTGCCTAGTCCCGTTGTCACCTTTTCGTAGTGTGATCTGCTAGCGCTGCCGCCGGCCCGGCTCTCTGTCGAACGGCGGCAGCAACACCGGCGCCCAGCTCGTCCTCATCTGGATGGGCAGGGCGCCGGTTCTTTCTGCCGCTGGCGGCAGCCTCCATCTCGCGGCCGCGCCTCGCCCATGGCCCGTGTTCCGCGTGGAGCATGTGGGCCAAGTCGTCTACCTCTGACGTGGATAGCATGAGGTGCTACAGTCCGCCATCCGCTGGTGGGGCGACGCGGCTGCCATATCTCACAGTCGGGCGCCGCCCTGGCCGCGGCCGGGCGAGCGGATCAGGCCGCCGCGTGCTGCCGGCCGCTCACCGCGGCGGTCTGGTGCGAGTCAACCCACCGCAGCGGTGCCGCCAGGCCAATCCTCCCCGCGAGCCGATGCCAGCAGGCCTTGTGTGCGCTGGAAACGCGGCGAGGCTAGCGGACGCCCGG